>NZ_JBQHUB010000007.1:0-105275 GCF_052065415.1 Pseudoflavonifractor sp. HCP28S3_F10
CAAAAGCCCCTCTGCTCTCGGTGGACCTCATGCCCGCGAGAGTGGGCCTCATTTCCCGTGAAGGTGGACTTCTTTCCCCGTGCAGATGGACTTGTGGCTACGAAATTTACAACCTGAGCGAAAACGGCCACCGTACCCTGGCCGAAGCGGTAGCCGCCGTGCTGGGGCCTGCGCTGGAACGGCAGGGGTAAGAAAGACAAAACGAAAAAGCCGTCCCGCGGACAGTTCCGCGGGACGGCTTTTTGTAAAGAGATATGGGCCCCTCAGCCCGCCTGATCCAGAGGCTGGGCCTGAAGGGCGGGACCGTGGCCTGAGATGCCGTAGAAGGCGTACTCGCCCGCATCCAGGCCCGACCCGGCCAGAATGGAACGGGCCTGCTCCAGATGCTCGGGCGCGAACCGGACCGAAATGCCGCACCCCCGGGAGATCTCCCGCAGGACGGGCATGATCTGGAAGGGAAGCTGCCCCTTCAGATCTTTCTGGGCCTGGATGGCGCCGTTGGTGGAGGAAAAGGTGATGACGCAGTAATCCATGCTTATTACAGGGTGATGACCTTGGAGGCGGCCTGCATCTGGGAGAGGATATCGTACATGTTGCTGACGGTGCCCGCGCCCAGCCGGTCGGCAATGCCGTAGAAGTTGAGGCAGGTGCCGCACACCAGGACCTCCACGCCCTTTTCGATCAGCACCTTCAGGTGCTCCGCCACCTGCTCGTCGCCGGCGGGCAGCTTGACGCCGGCGTTCATAAAGAGGATGGAGCGGGGCAGGTCGTCGGACTGGGCCAGGGTGTAGAAGAACATGCGCATCAGATTGGTGCCCAGCTCCCGGTCGCCGGAGCCGATGATATCCCGGCCCACGAACACGGCATAGCCGGCGCCGGCAGGAGCAGCGGGAGCCGCGGCAGGGGCCTCACAGGGGGCCTGGCCGTTTTTGGTAAAGGACAGCGAATATACGCCGTTATCCTCGGTGACGGCGGCGTCGTAGCCCTGGTTCCCGGCGAGACGCTGGAGGTTGCCGACAGCGGTGGTGTTGTCTACGAGAACAGTAAAGCTCTCCTCGCCGGCGGTAATGGCCTCTTTGGCCATGATGACGGGCATGGGACAGGCCTTGCCCTTGGCATCAATGATACGGGACATACTGAAATCGCCCTCATTTCTATCAATATGGAGTGGATTTTGCACATATGATTATAGAATCGCCGCATCATGCTGTCAATCACACAAAAGGAGCGGGAAAATGATCCGGGCCGCTTTTTTAAAGCAAAAAGAGGGGAGAAAACGGCTTTTTACCGGAAAAACTGCATTGCCGGACTTTTATAATAGTATTCTATATTTACATTGATATATTATAGATAAAATACAGAGAAGAGCGGAAATACCGGGCCATGGGCCGGCATGTGGGAAAATGATTGGTAGGACACGAATTTTCTTGACAGCGGAGCCCCTTGGCTCTAAAATAGATTCGGTGTAATATTTTGAAAAACCAGAGGGGAAGTTTTTCAATTTTTGTACGGAATCGCCAAAATGAGGCGGCCCGTCAACACATCATAATGGCTAAAACAACAAAATAGCAGAAAAATGGAGGTGTGTTTGAACTTTGATGCAGACTGTCATTGCCTGTGTGATCACGGCTGTGATCACACTTGCTATAGGATTTCCGCTGGGTATCCAGTGGCGCAGGAAGGTGGCCGAGAAGGAGATCTCCAGCGCCGAGGATGAGGCCAAGCGGATCATCAACGAGGCCATCAAGAGCGCCGAGAGCAAAAAGCGCGAGGCTCTGGTAGAGGCCAAGGAGGAGATCCTCCAGGCCCGCAACGAGCACGAGCGCGAGGTCAAGGAACGCCGGGCCGACCTGCAGAAGCAGGAGCGCCGGCTCCAGCAGAAGGAAGAGACGCTGGACCGCAAGACCGAAAACATGGAGAAAAAGGAAGAAACGCTGCAGAACAAGATCGCCGAGGTGGACCATATCCGGGAGGAAGTGACCACCGTCAAGAAGACCCAGATGGAGGTCCTGGAGCGTCTCTCCGGCCTGACTGCCGAAGAGGCCAAGGCCTATCTGCTCCACCAGATCGAGGATGACGTGACCCACGAGGCCGCCATGAAGGTCAAGGAGATCGAGAGCCGCTACAAAGAAGAAGCCGATACCAAGGCGAAGGAGATTCTCTCCCTCGCCATCCAGCGCTGCGCTGCCGACCACGTGGCGGAAGCCACCGTCTCCGTGGTCCCCCTGCCCAATGACGAGATGAAGGGCCGTATCATCGGCCGTGAGGGCCGCAACATCCGCACGCTGGAGACTCTGACCGGTGTGGACCTGATCATCGACGATACGCCGGAGGCCATCACGGTCTCCTGCTTCGACCCGGTCCGCCGGGAGATTGCCCGCATCGCCCTGGAGAAGCTGATCCAGGACGGCCGTATCCATCCCACCCGCATCGAGGAAATGGTGGAGAAGGCCAAGCGGGAGGTGGACGCCACCATCAAGGCTGAGGGCGAGCGGGCCATCTTTGAGACCAATGTCCACGGCCTGCACCCCGAGCTGGTCAAGCTGCTGGGCCGCCAGCGCTACCGCACCAGCTACGGTCAGAACGTACTCAGCCACTCCATCGAGGTCTCCCACCTGGCGGGGCTGCTGGCCGCCGAGATCGGCGCCAACATCACCGAGGCCAAGCGGGCCGGCCTGCTCCATGATCTGGGCAAGTCCATCGACCACGAGGTGGAGGGCTCCCACGTTCAGATCGGTGTGGAGCTGGCCCGGAAGTACCGCGAAAATGAGAACGTGATCCACGCCATTGAGGCCCACCACAACGATGTGGAACCCAGGACCATCGTGGCCTGCCTGGTCCAGGCGGCCGACGCCATCTCCGCCGCCCGCCCCGGGGCCCGGAGAGAGAATCTGGAGAACTACATCAAGCGCCTGGAGAAGCTGGAAGAGGTCACCTCGTCCTTCCCCGGCGTGGAGAAGTCCTTCGCCATTCAGGCGGGCCGTGAGGTCCGCATCATGGTCAAGCCCGAGCAGGTCAGCGAGGACCAGATGGTCCTGCTGGCCCGGGACATTGCCAAAAAGATCGAGGATGAGCTGGAATACCCCGGTCAGATCAAGGTGAACATGATCCGCGAGACCAAGGTCGTGGAATACGCGAAGTAAAAAAGCGCGGAGCGTCCGGGAGCCGGGACACAACGTGACACAAGGAAGCGGAGGGGGGGCGCCGGGGGGGCGGGGGGGGCCCCCTTTTCCAAAAATGGAGGAGCATATGGCTGACAGGGATGATAAGCGCATACAGGACGGCGGGGAGCAGCCGGGAGATCAGAGCCGGGACCGGAAGCGGCAGGAGGAGCCCGCAACACTGGGGCAGAGCCTGTACGGATGGCTCCAGGCGGTGGTGCCGGTGGTGGTGGCCATCGTGCTGGTCTTTACGTTCGTGGGCAGGCTGACGCCGGTGGACGGCAGCTCTATGGAGCCCACGCTCTGGCATGGGGACATGATGCTGGTGCGCGCTCTGGGCTATACCCCCAAACAGGGGGACATCGTGGTGCTGAACAAACACTTTGAAAACGTTCAGGGCCCCATTGTCAAGCGGGTCATCGCCGTGGGCGGCCAGACTGTGGACATTGACTACAGTTCCGGAACGGTCTATGTGGATGGAGAGGCCCTGGAAGAGGACTATATCCTGGGGCCCATGGTGCAGAAGTCCTGGCAGACCACCACCTCCGTCACGGTGCCCGAGGGAGAGATCTTCGTTATGGGCGACAACCGGAACGTGTCCAACGACAGCCGCAATCCCTCTCTGGGGACGGTGGACGTGCGCTATGTTCTGGGCAAGAAGAGCCTGGTGCTCTATTCCCCCAAGGCGCTGAGCGAGCTTTTCTGACACAGATACCGACAGATCGAGGCGGCGGTCCCTTTGGGGGCCGCCGCCTTTCTTTGCGGGGGAAGCGAAAGAAGATGACAAGCCCTGTAAACGGGAGTATAATAATGTCTGCCGGCTGAGCCGTTCGGCGGCTGATCCGTGGGGCGCTGCCCTGTGGTCCTATGAAAACGACATAAAACATTGGGAGGATACCGCAATGAAACGTACCTTCGCCCGCGCTTTATGCCTTGCTCTGCTCCTCTGCCTGTGCCAGCCCACGGCCTTGGCGCTGGAGGCTGTGCGCGCCAATCGGTCGGCCATGTGGTTCGTGGATGGGGGGAACCTGATCCTGCGGGGATTGCCCCGGGAGATGGAGGGCGCCGCCGTTTCCCTGAGTATGAACCAGGTGGACGAGACCACCGGGGATTATATTCCCTTTGGCGGCGGAAGCTGGGACGCCACTGTGTCGGACGGGAGCTGCAGCTTCGCAATGGGCACGCTGAAGGGTGACGGCGTCTACCGGGCCGAAGGGTCCCTGAAAAAGGACGGCGCGTATCTCTACGGCTATCTGATGGGGCCGGGATTACTCCGCATCCGGAACGGAGCGCTCTCTCTGGAGCCGGAACGGTTTGAGGCGGATGACCGCGCCGTCTATGACGCTCTGCGGGGCGACAGCAGAGAGGTGCAGCAATGCCTGCTCCCCTATTACGACGGCCGGCGCAAGGGAAACGGCGGAACGACCAATACCGCCGCTCAGAAGATCATCGACAACAAAGCGGCAGAGATCACGGCCGGGCTCACCGACCCATATGAAAAGACCCGGGCGGTATACGACTGGGTGTGCGCCAACATCGCTTACGCGTACTCCGGGACGTACGGCAGCGACCCGGTGACGGTGCTGGAGCAGCGCAGAGCGGTCTGCACGGGCTATGCGGGGCTGACCGTAGCCCTGCTGCGGGCGGCCGGGGTGCCAGCGAAATCGGTGACCGGCGGCGCGGGCTACAGCACGATGGAGGGCCACGCCTGGGTAGCGGCCTTTGTGGATGGGCGCTGGATGATGCTGGACCCCACCTGGGGTTCCAGCAGTACCTTTGAGAACGGACAGTTTACATGGAAGGACGCCAATCCCTATTGGTTTGATCGAAGCATCCATCTCCTCAGCAGGACCCACAGGGCGTGGACGGTGTACTGGGACCTGTCCTACGATGACGGCGCCGCCGCCGTGGCCCAGGTCTCGGCCTCCGCAGCCAGAATGACTGTGGACGGAAAGCCGGTGAGCGTGGGAGCCTATGTCATCAACGGCAACAACTACTTCAAGCTGCGGGATGTGGCCGCCGCCCTCAATGGGACCGGCAAGCAGTTCAGCGTGGGGTACGACAGCGCCTCCGGCGCCGTCAATCTGTGGTCGTACCAGCCCTATCAGATGGCGGGGGGCGAGGGGAGCCCGGCGGCGGCCCCGCCCCGGACAGCGGCGGAGAATCTTTCGCCCCTGTTTATCAACGGCGAGCGGCGCTATCCCACCGCCTACCTCATCCACAACAACAACTACTTCAAGCTCCGGGACCTGGCCGCCATTTTTGATTTCGGCGTGGACTGGGACGGCGGGACGCAGACCATCATCATCGATACCGCCAGGGGTTATGCCAGGGGATGAGCCGACCTAAAATGTTGGCAGCAGGCATGGCCTTCGTGTCTTTTGAATTGCTTTTTGTCATAGGATAGTGTAAAATAAATCACACTAAAACGGAGATTTCCGTAACTATCTGCCATATTTAAGGAGGGTTTTCCATGGACGACCGTCTGGAAGAATTGCTGGACCGGGCCAAAACCGCCGCCGCTGCTGCGGGAAAGACCGCCGGAGCCACCGCCCGCTATGCCGGTGAGAAGGCCGGCGGGCTGATGGAAGTGAGCAGACAAAAAGTCAGGGCCTTTGAACTGGAGAGTGAGATCAAGGGGCTGCTGCGCCAGGTGGGCGAGTCGGTCTACCATACCCTCAGCACCGGCGAGAGCCGGGAAGAGAAGCTGGAGGAGCTGACGGAGTGCCTGGATGAGAAGCACGCCGCGCTGGAGCAGGTGAAGGATGAGATCTCCCGGCTCCGGGACGAAAAGGAGTGTCCGGCCTGCGGCGCCTCCTGCGGACGGGATGACCGCTACTGCAGGGCGTGCGGCGCCGCGCTGTGACCGGGATAACAGAGTGATTGCAGGGACGCCGGACGGAAGCTCTGTCCGGCGTCCCGTTCCGAATGATCAAGGAGGGTAAAAAATGAACGATACCTTTGCGCAATATCAGGAGAGCGCCGACTATATCAGGGCGCGGATCGGGTCCTTTGTGCCCAAGGTAGCCATGGTGCTGGGCTCCGGCCTGGGCTTTATGGGCGACGTGGTGGATAACCCCATCGCGGTGCCCTACGGGGAGATCCCCCATTTCAAGGTGTCCACCGCCCCCGGCCACAAGGGCCAGCTGGTATTCGGTACGCTGGAGGGCCAGCCGGTGGCTGTGATGCAGGGGCGGATGCACCACTATGAGGGCTACAGCTATGAGGAAGTGTCCTACGCCGTGCGGGTGCTGCGCCTACTGGGCTGCGACACGCTGATCGTCACCAACGCCGCCGGCTGCGTCAACACCGGGTGGAAGGCCGGCGACCTGATGCTCATCACCGACCAGATCAAGATTTTCATGGAGTCCCCCCTGCGGGGCCCCAATCTGCCTGAGTTCGGCGTGCGCTTCCCCGACTCCTCCAGCCTCTACACCCCCGCCCTGCGGCAGGTGGCCCGGGAGAGCGCCGCCGCCCTGGGCATCGAGCTGCGGGAGGGCGTATATATGTACTTTCCCGGCCCCCAGTATGAGACTCCCGCCGAGGTCCGCTTTGCCCGCATCGCCGGGGCCGACGCGGTGGGCATGTCCACCGCGCCCGAGGTCATTGTGGCCGGCCACTGCGGTATGCGGGTGCTGGGCTTCACCCTGCTGAGCAACATGGCCGCCGGCATCCTGGACCAGCCCCTCAGCGAGCAGGAGGTGCTGGACGCCGCCGAGGCCTGCAAGGACAAATTCTCCCGCCTGGTGCTGGAGTGCCTGAAGAAGCTGTAAGGAGGCGCCGGATGAAGACCCTGATTTCCAATGTGCGGGCGGTGCTGATGGACGAGGCGTGCACCGTGCTCCCCGGCGCGTATGTGGCGGTGGAGGGGAGCAAGATCGCCTCCGTGGGGACGGAGCGGCCGGACGGCCCCTTTGAACGGGAGATCGACGGGCAGGGAAACGTGCTCATGCCCGGCTTTGTCAACGCCCACACCCACGTGCCCATGACCGCCATGCGGGGCTACGGCGACGGCCACAACCTGCAGGACTGGCTCAATGACTATATCTTCCCGGTGGAGGCCCGGTGGGACGACCGGGCGGTGGCGTGCTGCGCCGACCTGGGCCTGGCTGAAATGATCGCATCAGGCGTCACCTGCATCGCCGACATGTATATGCGCACCGGCGTCATCGCGCAGCGGGTGGCCCAGGCGGGCATCAGCGCCAACCTGAGCTGCGGCGGCGTGCTCTTTTCCGATACCTTCGACCCGGAGACCGACCACGACTGCATGGCCCAGCGGGCCCTGACCGAGGAGTGGCACGGCTATAACGGCGGCCAGATCCTGGTGGACGCCTCCATCCACGGGGAGTACACCTCCCGGGCCGACCTGTGGCAGTGGATGGCCGGCTACGCCCGGGAGAAGGGCCTGGGCATGCACGTGCATATCTCCGAGACCCGCGCCGAGCACGAGGCCTGCAAGGGCCGCCACGGCGGCCTGACGCCCATCCAGACCCTGGACCAATACGGCGTGTGGGACGGCCGGGCCATCGCGGCCCACTGCGTGTGGACCACCCCGGAGGACTGGGCCATCATGGCCGAAAAGGGCGTCTCTGCCATCCACAACCCCGTCTCCAACCTGAAGCTGGGCTCGGGCATCGCCCCGGTGGCCGCCATGGCGGCGGCGGGGGTCAATGTGGCCCTGGGCACCGACGGCGTGTCCTCCAACAACTGCACCGACTTTTTCGGGGACCTGAAGCTGGCTTCCATGCTCCAGAACGGCGCCAACTGCGACCCCCTGGCCACCCTGCCCGCCGATGCCCTGCGCATGGCCACCGTCAACGGCGGAAAGGCCCTGGGCCGCAAAACGGGCCGCCTGGCGGCGGGCTATGACGCAGACCTGATCCTGGTGGACTTCAACGCCCTCAACCTGACGCCCTGCCACGATGTGGTGTCCAACCTGGTCTACGCCGCCCACGGCTGCGATGTGGCCATGAATATGGCCCGCGGAACGGTCATATACCAGAATGGTGAGTTCCTCACCATCGACATCGAGCGGGTCAGGCGGGAAGTCCGGGATTATGCCCTGCCGCTCCTGTTCCAAAAGTAAGGGGGAAACGCGTTGTCCAGTCAGCAGAAAAAGAATTCGTTTTACGGCGGCGTGGCCATTCTGACCATCAGCACCATCATCATCAAGGTCATCGGCGCCCTGTACAAGATCCCGCTGGGCGCCATATTGACCGATGAGGCGTATGCCGATTTCGGATCGGCTTATAATATCTACAGCTTCTTCCTTACCATCTCCACTGCCGGCCTGCCAGTGGCATTGTCCAAGACGGTGTCCGAGGCCAACGCCCTGGGGCGGTACAACCAGGTGAACCGGGTGTTCCGGGTGGCCTTTCTGGCCTTCTTCACCATGGGATTGTTCAGTTTCATCTGCATGTCGGTGTTTGCCCGGCCGGTGGCTGCCTACGCCCTTAAGAACGAGAAGGCGGTCTGGTGCGTCATGGCCCTGTCGCCGGCGGTGCTGTGTACCTGCTGCTGCTCGGCCTTCCGGGGCTATGCCCAGGGCCATATGAACATGATGCCCACCGCCATCTCCCAGGTGATGGAGAACCTGTCCAAACTGCTCATCGGCATGGGCCTGGCTCTCTTCATCGGTTCTCTGGCGCTGCAGCCCCAGTCCTTCGGCGAGCAGATGATGGCCGTGGGCGCCATTGCCGGCGTCTCGGTGGGCAGCATACTCTCGGTGATCTACCTCTTCATCAACCACCGGCGGACCGAGCGGATGCGCCCCGGCCCCTTTACCGACCGGGCGGAGCCCTCCGGGACCATTCTGGCCAAGCTCCTCAAGCTGGCCATTCCCATCACCATCAGCTCCTCCACCATGGCGGTGGTCACCCTGATCGACACCAATCTGGTCAACGGTCAGCTGCGGGGCGTGTTCCAGAATATTCTGGACAGCGGCGCTGCGGTCACCGGGGCCAGCCAGGGCCTTTTCAACATCTACAACAAGGCCATTACCATGGTCAACGAGATGGCGGCCGCCGGCAATCAGGACGCGGTGCTGGACTCGGCCCGGGCCCTGTACGGCGCCTATCAGAAGTGCATGAGCATCTATAATCTGCCCTTCAACCTGATGGTTCCCCTCACCGCCAGCATCATCCCCGCAGTGTCGGCCGCCCGGGCCAGGCGCAACCATCTGGAGGCCAAGAACATTTCGGAGTCGGCCCTCCGCTTTGCCGCCCTCATCGCCCTGCCGGCAGGCTTCGGCCTGTTCGCCCTGGGCGAGCCCATCATGTGGCTGCTCACCCTGGGCAACACCGACCACGCCATTGCTGGCCCGCTGCTGTCCATCCTGGGCCTGGCCTCCATGTTCGTATGCATCCAGCTCATCGCCACGTCCATCCTCCAGGCCAACGGTATCGTCAACCTGCCCATCATCACGGTGGTCATCGGCGGCGCGGTGAAGATCCTGGTGAATTATATCCTGGTGGGCAATCCCAATATCATGGTATACGGCGCGCCGGTGGGCACCCTGTGCTGCTTTATCGTGGCGGCCTGCCTGAACCTGTTCCTCATCAAACGCATCATCCCCAGCGCCCCCAGCTACCGCAAGGCGTTTATCAAGCCTGCCATTGCGGCGGCCATCATGGGCGCGGCGGCCTGGGCCAGCTACGGCCTGCTGGCCAGGGTGCTGGGCGGGACGGAGCTCTCCTTCCTGGGCAACGCTGTGGCCACCTTCGGCGCCATCTGTGTGGGCGTGGTGGTGTACTTTGTTCTGGTGCTGGCCTTCCGGGTGATCTCCAAAGAGGACCTGGCCCTGATGCCCAAAGGGGATAAGATCGCAAAAATTTTGCATATCCGGTGAAAAGATGATAAAAACAGGTTGCAGGAGGGGTTGAAATATGATAGATTTTCAGTATAAGGATAAGTATGACGTCAAGGATCTGGAAGAGATCGTGCGTATCCTGCGTGCCCCCGGCGGCTGTCCCTGGGACCGGGAGCAGACCCATGAGAGTATCCGCCGCAATTTCCTGGAGGAGGCCTATGAGGCCGTGGAGGCCATCGACGAGAAGAGCCCCGAGCACCTCCGGGAGGAGCTGGGCGACGTGCTGCTCCAGATCGTCCTCCATGCCCGCATGGAGGAGGAGGCTGGGAACTTCGACCTGGACGGCGTGGCCGATGGGATCTGCAAAAAGCTGATCTACCGCCACCCCCATGTATTCGGCGACGTGCAGGTGTCCGGCACCGGCGAGGTCCTCACCAATTGGGAGGCCCTCAAGCGCGCCGAAAAGGGACAGGCCACCACCACCGACGCCCTTTCGGCGGTGGCCCGCAGCCTGCCCGCCCTGTGGAGAGCCGAGAAGGTGCAGAAAAAAGCGCGGAAGGCCGGCTTTGACTGGCCTGACGTGTCGGGCGCGCTGGACAAGCTCTCCGAGGAGCTGGAGGAGCTCAAGACGGCTGTGGCCCAGGGAAGCAACATCGACGAGGAGTTGGGAGACCTGCTCTTCTCGGCGGTAAATGTGTCCCGGTTCGTCAAGACCGACCCGGAGGAGGCATTGAGCCGGGCTACCGATAAATTCATCCGGCGGTTCCGGAAGGTGGACGAGCAGGTCCGGGCCGAGGGCCGCAGTATGGAGGATATGACGCCGGAGGAACTGGACGCGCTGTGGGAGCACGCAAAAAAGGCTTAAAAACGGCGCCTGCGGATACCTGGGGGGGATCATCCGCAGCAAGAGCGACGCTTTTAGGATACAGAGGTTTGAGCAACAATAACCGAAACGAAAATGCAGGAGGAAAGACCATGAATAAGACTGAACTTATCGCCGAGGTGGCTGAGAAGGCCGGCCTGTCCAAGAAGGATACCGAGAGCGTGCTCAACGCCGCCATCGACGCCATCACCGCCGCCCTGGCCAATGGAGACAAGGTCCAGCTGGTGGGCTTCGGCGCCTTTGAAGTGAAGGACCGGGCTGCCCGCATCGGCCGCAACCCCAAGACCAAGGAGCCCATCGACATCCCCGCGTCCAGGCTGCCCATGTTCAAGCCCGGCAAGGCGCTGAAGGACGCCGTGTCCAGGTAAGGAACCGAAAAACGCGGCCCCGGGAGCTTCCCGGGGCCGTTTTTGCAGAAAGAAGGAAGAATATGCGTCTGGACAAATGGCTGAAGGTCTCCCGCCTCATCAAGCGGCGCACAGTGGCTAACGAAGCCTGCGACAACCAGCGGGTCACAGCCAACGGCCGGCCGGTGAAGGCCTCCTACGATGTGAAGGAGGGGGACGTGCTGGAGCTGCGCTTTGGCGAACGCACTGTGAAGGTGCAGGTACTGGCAGTATCCGAGCATGTGGGTAAGGCCGACGCCCCCGCTATGTACCGGGAGCTGTAAGCAGCCGCGAGGACAAAAAGAACAGCAGGCCCCGGTTTTGCCGGGAGCCTGCTGTTTTTCGTCTTTATTTCCGTCCGCCGCGGCGGCTGCTCCGCTTCTCGGTATAGCGCAGCTCGGAGAGCTTGCTGTCGGAAGTCTGCATGAACTGCTTGAGCCGATCCTCAAAGGTGGCGGGCTCCGCGGGGGCCTGGCGGCGGAAGCCGCCGCTCTGGCTGCCGTTCCGAACGTTGCCGCCCGGACGCTGGCCGCCGCCCATGGGCCGACCCTGGCCGGCGGGACGGGGAGGAGGATCCATAGCCTTCTTGATGGAGAGGTTGATCCGGCCGTTCTCGTCAATGCCGATGACCTTGACCTTGACCTCCTGTCCTTCCTTCAGATGGTCCTTCACATCGTTGACGTAGGAATAAGCGATCTCCGAAATGTGGACCAGGCCGGACTTATTCTCCGGCAGGGACACGAACGCGCCGAATTTTGTGATACCTGTGACTTTTCCTTCCAGAATCGAACCAACACCAAACTCCATACTGACCGAAATATCCTCCTTATTGTTTTGCAGGGGCGCTGAACCCATCAATCGGTGAAAATGATGACCTGATCCCCCGGCGCGGCCAGTCCCAGTTTGCTGCGGGCCATCTCAGCCTGCCGCTCAGGATCGCCGCTGTTTTCCACGGCGTCCCGCAGATCGGCGTTGACCTGGAGCTGTGTGTTCCGCTGCTCGGTCAGGGCGGCCTTGTCTGTCTGCGCGTGGGCGATCTGCGTCCGCATGTTGAGCAGGGCGCTTGCGGTGGCCACGAGAAGGGCGAGCACGACCAGCTTCGTCAGAAATCCCGCGCGTTTTATTCTCATGGGCGCCGCTCTCCTTTCCGGCCGCGGCCCTCCGGGACGCGGTATCATCCATTCCTCCAATCAGCAGTCTTATTTTATACCACTTCCGGCGATAATGGAAGCTCTTTTTTGCGGTATCGGCTATTTTTTTAAAGAGCGACAGGAGAAAATGAAAGGGAAGGGCCGCCAGGCGGAGCAAGGCGCCGGTCAGATCGGCCAGGCGGTAGCCCAGAAAAAGGGCCAGGGGGCTGAGAAGGAGAAAATAGACCACCGCGCCGGCCAGCACGGCCAGCACCATGTACAGCCGCAGCACCCCCTGCCCGGTATTCAGCGCGTGGAGGAAGAGAGCCAGGGTCACCAGCAGCCAGAAGAGCAGATCCAGCATTCCACCCAGTGCCCGGAGATGGACCCGGACCCGGAGCACCCGGAAGCAGTCGTAAAGCAGCCCCACGGCGCCGCCCAGCGCCAGGGCGGAGAGAAGGGCGGTGAGCTGCCCGGCGACGGATACGCCCATCTCAGCGGAAGAGGCGGGAGAGCAGGCTGCCCCGGTCCCGGCGGCTCTCCTCATAGGAAAGGGAGTCGATGGTGCCCTCCACCTTCAGGTCGCCGCCGTCCAGGCTCAGCTTTTCGATGTGCAGGTCCTCCCCCCGGACTACCAGCGCGCCGCAGGCAGTGTCCATGACAATGGTGTTTTCATCGAAGCTCTCCACCTCCTCCACGCCGGAGACGGTGAGCTGTTCCCGCTCCTCCAGGATCACGTGGTGGGCCGCGTCGGGCCGGGTGTTTTTTCCGTCATATGGCATGGTGATCTCCGCCTTTCCCAGTGTCTTTGTACCATGTATATGGACGGGTGGGACGAGATATGCCTGACCGCTGTATGCCGGGAGCCTCCCCCGCCTGGTTGACGGCGGGGCGGGAAGAGGGTAAAATGGAGCAAACACATTGGGAAAGGAGCGGCAGACCATGCTGCAGGATGAGGTGCTGGCCCTTTTGAAGGGGCAGGAGGGCCCCCGGTCGGGGGAGGAGATGAGCCAGGTCCTGGGAGTGAGCCGGGCGGCGGTGTGGAAAGCCATCCGGGCCCTGCGGGAGAACGGGTATACCATCTCGTCGGCCCCCAACCGGGGCTACCGGCTGGAGGATTCTCCCGACCGGATCTCCGCCGGGGAGCTGGCGGGGGCTTTAAAGGGCCGGACTCTGGGCCGGGAGCTTCTGTGCCTGGACGAGATCGACTCCACCAACAGCGAGGTGAAGCGCCGGGCTATGGAGGGGGCCGCCGAGGGACTGGTCATCCTAGCCGACCGGCAGACCGGGGGCCGGGGCCGCCGGGGGCGTACCTTCCTGTCTCCGGCGGGGAAGGGGCTGTACATGTCGGTCCTGCTGCGGCCCCGGACCGGATTGCGGGAGCTGATGTGGCTTACGGCCTGGACCGGCGTGGCGGTGTGCGACGGCATCCAGCGCGCCTGCGGCGTCCGGCCGGGTATCAAATGGACCAACGATATCATCCTGGACGGCAGGAAGGTGTGCGGCATCCTCACCGAGCTGGGCATGGAAGAGACCGACCGGCCCGAGTACGTGGTGGTGGGCATGGGGATCAATGTGAGCCAGACGGCGGAGGACTTTGGCCCGGAGGTGGCGCCGGTGGCGGTCTCTCTTACCCAGGCGCTGGGGACGGCCCCACGGCGGGCGGCCCTGGCGGCGGCGGTGCTCACCGCCCTGGACGAGAGGTATGCCGCCTTCCCCCGGGAGAAGGAGCGCTGTCTGGAGCAGTACCGGCGGGACTGCGTGACCCTTGGAAAGGAAGTCCGTCTGATCCGGGGCGGAGAGGAGCGGACGGCCTTCGCCGAGGAGATCGACGAGGATTTCCAGCTGGTGGTCCGCCTGCCCGACGGGCGCCGGGAGACGGTGAATGCCGGCGAGGTGTCGGTGCGGGGGCTGTTGGGCTACATGTGATCCGGACAGATAAGAAGAATAAAGAGCCTGCCGGCCACCGGGCCGGCAGGCTCCTTTTGCGCCGCAGGGATGCCTGGAGCTTATTGATAAAACATGCCGAAGAACTCCTGGTAGGTATCTTTGACAAACTGCTGGTGTTCCAGCATATAGAAGTAGGCAAACTCACCGTCGCCGTCCCGGATGGCCTCGTAGATCTTTTCATGCTGGCTCTGGAGCTTGGCGGTGATGCTCTTCTGGCGGAAGGGAGGGATCAGGCTCATCATGGGAGGCGAGACCTCCTTTTTGAGGAGGGATTCAAAGAAATCGGTGAGGATCTGGTTGCCGATGGCCCGGATGATAGCCAGGTGGAACCCTTCCAGCACGCCCTCCACCGGCACCAGATGATCTCCGATGGCGCGCCGCGCCGCCTCACTGCCGTGGGTGGCCAGATAGCGGGCGGCGGCGGGCTCCAGTAAAAGGCGGATATCAGTGGACTCCAGAAAGCTCTTGGGATAGGCGGCCTTTTCCCCGGAATGGCCCAGCAGATCCTCCCGGTCCAGCAGGACGAAACTGCCCTTTCCCTTGACGGTGCGGATCACCCCGGCCTCGCTGAGCAGACGCATGGCCTCCCGCACGGTGATGCGGCTGACCCCCATCATCTCGGTGAGCTCCTTTTCGCTGGGCAGCAGGTCGCCTTTTTGGTACATGCCCTCTTCGATCATGCCGCGGACCCGCTCCACGACCTGCTCATAAAGCCGTTTTCCGGCTGAGATCTTTTCCATGTGCGTTCGTTCCTCCGTGCCCGGCCTGCCGGGCGTTTTCCCGCGGATTGCCCCCATCCCCGGGCGATCCGGCTGTTATTCCTAAATTATAATATCCCGGCGGCTAAAAAGCAAACATCCCGGCGAAATTTTCGCCGGGATGTTTGCCTGTCGGGAGATAGAGAGGAGAGAAGTCAGGCGGCCCGGGCTTTTTCTTTCCGGGCGCCGTCCAGAGTAATAAAGCATACGCTGGTCAGGATCAGAATGCTGCCCACCACGATACCCCATGTGACCGGGTCGGAGAACCAGACGGTGCCGAACACCACACTGACCACCGGCTCCAGCATGGAGAGGAAGGAGGCGGTGGAGGCCCCCAGCCGCTGGATGCCGAACATCATCAGGAAATAGCCGGCCACTGTGGCCAGGCCGGAGCAGCAGATGAGCTGGAACCAGCTGGCCGGGCTGCCGGGCAGGGCCAGGTTGCCGGTGGCGGGGGCCAGCACGGCAAAGAGCACCGTGCCGGGCAGGGAGACATAGAAGAGTTTGACCTCCAGGGCCAGCTCATTGGCGGGCCCTTTTTCATTGGCGATGAGATAGCCGCCGTAGGTAAAGGCCGAGATCACAGCCAGAAGGATACCGACAGGGGGCAGAGCGCCGTTTTTCCCGGTGAGGAAGAGCATCCCGGCGATGGAGACCACGATAGCCGCCACCTGCAGGCGGGAGAAACCCTCCCGGAACAGCGTGCCCATGACGACGCACACCACTGTGGGGTAGAGGAAGTGGAGCATGGTCACCGTGCCCACGGGCATAAAGAGGTAGGCAGTGTTGATGAGCATGGCGGTGGCCACCATGCCGAACACACCCATGATCACGGCCTGGAGCCACTGGTTCCGGGGTACCCGGACGCTGTGTCCGTGGAGTTCGGCCGCGGCCAGGGTGACCAGGGAGATAATGAGGTTGGTGAAGAACATGAGGCTGAAGATGGGCAGGCCGTCCATCATCAGCTGCTTTTGCATGGAGGGCATGATGCCCATGATGGTGGCCGAGAAGACCACGGCCAGAATTCCGGTTCCCATGGCGGCCTCCCTCAGCTTCTGGTCTGAGCGTCGGCGGCGCTGACGCGCATGGCGGCCTGGCGGGCGTGGAATTCATCCTCGTCCACCAGCGTCAGCGCGCCGGTGGGGCAGACCTTCACGCAGGCGGGCAGGAGCCCGGCGGCCTGCCGGGTAATGCAGGCGTCGCACTTGCGCATCTTGCCGTCGGGACCAAAGGTGGGGACGCCGTAGGGACAGGCCATGGCGCAGGAATGGCAGCCGATGCAGTTGGTGGTGTCATAGAGGGTGAAGCCGGTGTCCGGGTCCTTGGTAAGGCAGCCGGAGGGGCAGCCCATGACGCAGGGCGCATCGTCACAGTGTTTGCAGCTGACCGAATAGAAGGAGAGGTGCTGCTCCTTTTCCAGAACGAAGGTGTGGCGGAAGGGCTGCTCGCCGCCGGGGATGTCCACGTCGTTCTGGTCCATGCAGGCCAGGGCGCAGGCGCCGCAGGCCGAGCACTTCTCGGGGTCAAAGAAGAGGTATTTCTTCATGGGTTCAGGACTCCTTTCTGACGGCGCACCGGGTGGACCGGTAGGCGGCAAAGCCGGAGTAGGGGTCCAGATGATCGCCGTCCAGGAGGCTGTTGGCGTCAGCCTCCGAATAGCCGTGGTAGAGATTGACCAGCTTCCGCGGCATGCTGATGGTGGGATGGACCTTTACGCTGACGCTCCCGCGGAGGGTGGAGATCACGACGCGGTCCCCCTCCTTCACGCCCAGGGCGGCGCAGTCCTCCGGGTTCATATCGGCGGTGGGGTCGGGCCGGAGGGAGCGGTTGCAGGGGCACTTGTGCAGGCGGGAATGAATGGCGTTGGGGATGCGGGAGCCGGAGGTGAACAGGAAGGGGTAGGCCTCCGGGTCGGCTCCGTCCATGGGCTCGGTGTAGGTGGGGAGCGCGTCCAGACCCCACTCGGGATGGGCCTCGATGAGGGCGGATTTGAGCTCCAGCTTTCCGGTGGGGGTCTTGAGGCCGTGCTCCAGGTGCTCCAGGGGGGCGAAGGTCTCCACCGGGGCCACCGGGATGGGCAGCTCGGCCGCCTTGAGCTGGTCCAGCGTCACGTCCAGATCCTGAATGATGTACTCAATGCACTTCTCGTAGCCGGACTTGAGCAGCTCGTCATCCAGCTCCAGGGCCTGGGCCAGCTCGGAGATGATCTGCACGTCGGGCCTGGACTGGAAGCGGGGCGGGATGACCGGCTTGGTAAAGATGGCCAGACCGCCGGAATAGGGTTTGAACTCCCCGCGCTCCATGGAGGTGCAGGCGGGCAGGACGATGTCGGCGTATTTGGCGGTATCGGTGAGGAAAAGATCGGTGTCCACAAAGAAGTCCAGCTGCTCCAGGGCGCGGAACATCCGGCCGGAGTCGGGCCACATCCGGGCGTTCATGCCCAGCGCAAAGACCGCCTTGATGGGGTAGGGGTCCCCGGTCTCGATCTGGCGGGGCAGGTCCATGGACTGCATCTCGCCCTCCAGCGCATTCCACAGGGGGAAGCGGCCGGCGCCCACCGGGGGCTTGGCGTTTTTGGGACGGGTGGCGTACTGGAACTCCTCCTCCCGCAGGTGGAAACCGCAGTCCACGTGCATATAGGTGTGCTCCACCGGCTTCTGGCAGCCGGGCTTGTCGAAGCAGCCGGTGATGACCAGCAGGGAGATGATGGCCCGGTAGTTCTGCATGCCGTTTTTGTGGTGGGGGATGGGGGCGGAACACTCGTTGGAGGAGATCCGCCGGCTTGCGGCGATAAGGTCGGCCGCTTTCACCACGTCGGCATAGGGCACGCCGGTGAGGGCCTCGATATTGCTCTCATTGAAGCCCTTGACGTACTCGGCGTACTCCTCAAAGCCGTAGACATACTTGGAGATGAAGTCTTTATCGATCTGGCCCCGGCTGATGAGCACGTTGGCGATGGCAAGGGCCAGGGCGCCGTCGGTGCCGGTGCGGGGCTGAAGGAAGAGATCGGCCAGCTTTTCTGAGGCGGGAGTACGGCGGGTGTCTATGATAATGAATTTCAGGCCTTTGGCCTTGAGCTCCATGGCCCGCTTGGCGCCCATGTAGCTGGAGTAGAAGGGATTGAAGGCCCAGCCCAGGAAGAGGTCGGAATTGGCCATGTCGGGCGAGCCCTGGTCACCGGCGGTGAGCTTCCACGCCATGAAAGCGGAGGTGTAGCATGCGCTGGACTCGCTGCCATAGTTGGGAGAGCCGAAGGAGTAGGCCAGCCGGCGCAGATACTGCCGGTACCACTTGGAGTAGCCGGAATAGAACGCCACCGACTCGGGACCGTACTGGGCCTTGGCGCCGTTCAGGTTCCGGGCGATCTCGGCATAGGCCTCGTCCCAGGTGATGGGCTCAAACTTGCCCTCGCCCCGCTTGCCCACCCGGCGCAGGGGGGTCTGGATGCGGTCCTCCCGATAGAGGTACTGCCGGTTGGCCAGGCCCTTGCTGCACAGCCTGCCGCCGTTGACCGGATAATCGTCGGTGCCCTCGATCTTGATGACCTCGCCGTCCTTCACATAGCAGCTCAGGCCGCAGTGCATGCCGGGAGAGCAGATGTCGCAGAGAGAGTGCTTTATCTCGATCCCGGTGTCCTCGCCGGGGATCTTGGCCTTGATTTTTTGTTCCAGAGTGATCATGCCATCGCCTCCAAGGTGTCAATGAAGTTGCCCTCCAGCCCGTAGCGGAGGAGCTGGCCCCGCTGTTCCGGCGTAAAGCCGGTGCGCTCACCCCGCAGGACCTTGATAAGGTGGGCTTTGAGGATGCCGCTGATGCCGTAGTTATCCAGAATGTTGAAGCCCACGGGCCAGCCGTCCTTCAGGACCGCCTGCAGGTAGAAGCGGTGATCCGGGCTGTGATACTGATAGACCTCTCCGGTGGCCCGGTTGTCGCCCAGGCCGATGAAATCCATGCCCAGGAAGTGGGTGATGTTGTGGAGAATGTTGCCGTCGGTCTCATCCCCCACGCCGGCCATGTTCCGGCCGGCCACCCGGCCCTGGACACCGGCATTGGCCCACAGGCCGATGATCTGGGTCTGACCGGACTGGATGTTGTTGCCCTGGCAGCAGTCCCCCGCGGCGTAGATCCCCCTGGCCGAGGTCTCCATCCGCCGGTCCACCACGATGCCCCGCTCGATCTTCACCTGGGCTGGGTCGAGAATGCCGGTGGCGGCCCGGGTGCCGATGTTGAGGACCAGAAGATCGGTGTCCAGCGTGGAGCCGTCGGCAAAGGTGACCCGGTAGCCGTCGGCGGTCTTTTCCGCGCCGGACAGGGCCTGACCGAAGGCCATGCGGATACCCAGGGTGCGGATGCGCTCCTCGATCATGGCGGAGACCTCCGGATAGGCGGCCAGAGTGAAAATATGGGGCGCCATGTCGGCCAGAGTGACCTGGATGCCCCGCTTGAGGAGCAGCTCGGCCACCTTGATGCCCACCATGGAGGCACCCACCACCACGGCACTGCGGTAGGTGCGCTCTTCCAGGGCTTTTTTCAGCCCCACGGCGTCCTCCACGGTGCGCATACAGAAGGCACCCTCCACTCCGGCGAAGGAGGGCGGGACAAAGGCAGTGGCGCCGGTGGCCACCAGGATCTTGTCATACTGCCGCCGGGAGCCGTCGGCCAGGCACACCAGATGGCCGGCGGCGTCCACAGAGGCCACCCGGGCGCCGGTGATGACGTTGGCGTCATAGCGGGCGCGGATATCCTCCAGGGAGCCGAAGGGGAACATCCCCTCGTAGGGCAGCTTTCCGGCGACATAGTAGGTGGTCAGCATGGGATTATAGGGAGGCATGGCGGTCTCGGTGTAAATGTCCACCGGGACGTCGCAGCCCGCCTCCCGGATGGCGGCCAGGGCGTGATAGCCCGCGCAGCCGAAACCGATGATGGCGAATTGACTCATAGCTTCTTCTCCTTTTCGGGAAATACCGTCTGGTGTGGCACGGAAGGAAGTCTCCCCCCCGGGGTGGGGGATTTCCTTCCGTGTCTACCAGAGGAAGGGGTGCCCCGGGAATGGGGCACCCCTCCACCCGGTGCGCGTCCCCGGCGGAGCCGGAGACGGATTCGGTCACGAAGCGATCACTTGTTCAGGGCGGACTGCTCGCGGCGGGAGAGCACGTGTTTGTAGCGGATCTGGGTGTAGACGAACAGCACCACGATGTAGATAACGCAGGCGATGGCGGCGGGCATGGTCAGATCGGACAGGTTCACGTAGGAAGTGCCCAGCATCAGGATGCCGACGAAGATGAGCAGGACATGCAGAGCGCTCTTCTTCATGTAGAAGTTGGACTTCTTGAACTCCTCGGGGAGCACGTCGGGCAGCTTCCAGCAGGCCAGCAGCACCATGAACTCGGTGAGCATATCGGTGCCAATGCCCATGTTGGAGATGAGGGTCAGGTCCATGCCGGTGACGATGGGCAGGGCGCCCATGACGAAGAAGACGGCGAGGATAATGACGGGCACACCGTTCTTGTTCTCCTCGGCGCACTTCTCAGGCAGCCAGCCCTCCCGGGCGGCGGCCTGGAGACCGCGGGTGACCCAGGACAGGGTGCCGTTCAGGGTGGTCAGCAGGGCGAACATGGCGCCGCCGAACACGAAGAAGAGGTACAGCCAGGTGGGGAAGATCTCCTGAGCCACGTGGGTCAGGTTCTCGAAAGCCACCATGTCCAGAGGCAGAACGCCGGCGGCCACGATGCCGATCAGGGCGTAGAACACGGCCACGATGGAGGTGGACAGGATGATGACCTTGGGAATGGTGCTGGAGGGATTCTCGATATCGTCGCCGTTCTCAGCGATGAACTTGGCGCCGCCGCAGGCGAAGGACAGCAGGGCGATGCCGGTCAGGAAGTTCTTGGGACCATTGGGCATGACGTTGGCAGTGGTCAGGCTCAGGGTGGATCAGTCCACCTTGGGCAGGCCGAAGGCGATGAACAGGAACAGGCTGATCATCAGGAAGGCCACCATCAGCTTCTGGACCAGAGCGGAGCTCTTCAGGCCCACCATGTTGACGAGGGTGCACAGGATCAGGGCGACCATGGCCACCACAGCCTCATTGAAGCCGGTGAAGATGGAGCAGAAGTAGCTGGCGAAGCCCTTGGCAAAGGTGGCGATCAGGACCTGGCTGAGGACAAACATGCCGATGTACATGAAGCCGGCTTTGTCGCCCATCAGCCGCTTGATGTAGGTATAGCCGGCGCCGGACGCGGGGATGGTGGACGTCAGGATAATGAAGGGGATGCAGGTGGCGATGGCCAGCAGAGCGCCCAGGATATAGGCGTAGGGGGCGCCGTGGCCGGTGAGACCGATGACAATGCCGGTCAGCACCATGACGCCGGAACCGATGATCTGGCCGATGGCCAGGCCCATGCAGTCGCTGAAGTTCAGCTTGGTATGCTGGGCGGCGGGTTTCTTACTCATGATTTGGAATCCTCCCTTTTATTCCCTTATTTCAAAAAAGCCCTCTCTCTGAGCTTATTTGACATAGGTCTGATAGAAGCGCTCCAGACCCTCCAGCCCCTGCCGGAGGATATCGCGGGTGCAGCCGATGTTCAGACGCATAAAGCCGTCGGACTGCTTGCCGTAGTGGCTGCCGTCGCCCAGGGCCAGACCGAACTCCCTGGCCAGGATGGAGGTCATCTCGCCGCTGGTCTTGCCGGCGCAGGTCATATCCAGCCACATGAGGAAGGTGCCCTCGTGGCGGGTGACGCGGATCTTGGGCATTTTCTCAGCCACGAAGCTGTTGACCAGCTCCACGTTGCCCCGCAGGTACTCGCACACGGCGTCCATCCACTCATCGCCGTGGTTGTAACCGGCCTCCATGGCGGTAAAGGCAAAATCGGTGGGGCCGAACATCCAGCGGCTGTCAAACTCGTAGCGGACCTTGTCCCGGACCTCCTGATTGGGGATCATGATGCAGGCGGACACCAGACCGGCCAGGTTGAAGGTCTTGCTGATGGCAGTGTAGATCACCAGACGGTCATGGATCTGCTCGAACTTGCCCATGGGGGTGTAGCCACGGGTCAGGCCGTAGTCGGCGTGGACCTCGTCGCACAGGAGCCAGACCTTGTACTGGGCGCACAGGTCGGCCACACGGGAGAGCTCCTCCGCGGTCCACACACGGCCCACCGGGTTGTGGGGGTTGCAGAAGACCACGGCCTTCACGCCGTTTTTCAGCTCGTCCTCAAAGCGGGCCCAGTCGATGGTGAAGTAATCGTCCTCATGGTGCAGGGGGCAGTCCACCAGGGTGTGGCCGCTGTTTTGGATGGCGGCAAAAAACGGATCGTACACCGGGGTGAAGGTCAGGACCTTATCGCCCTTCTCCACCAGGGCTTCCAGCGCGAAGTAGATGCCGGTGACCACGCCGCAGGTCATGAACATCCAGTCGGTCTCCGGACGCCAGCCGTGGCGGCGCTCCCACCAGCCCTGGATGGCCTGGAAGGTGGAGGGAAGGGGATCGGAGTAGCCGAACACAGGGTGCTCGCAGCGCTTTTTCAGGGCGTCCACCACTGCGGGCACGGTGGGAAAGTCGGTGTCGGCGATCCAGAAGGGCAGCAGTCCATCCGGCTGGCCAAAGCTGTTCTGGAAATTCCACTTGATGCTGGTAGTCCCTCTGCGGTCTACGAACTGGTCAAAATCGTACATTTGAACAGATCCTTTCTTCGTTTCGACAGGCGGCTGCGGTGGATGGGGGCGGGCCGCCCTTCCTGATATGTATTATAACAAGTTAAGACAGGGTTCGCAATGACATATTTTTAAAATATATTCAATTTTACCACTTGTACAAGGCAATAGCAGAGAAATTGTGTGCTATATACAAAGAACTGACGAAAAACTGCTCAGCTTACCTGTTCTAAGATATTATATATTAATATAAGCAAAGAAAAGGAAAGGCGTCCTTCTATATTTGAACGGATCAGATCCCGGCCAGGGAGAGAAGCGCGATGGCCACAGGCGGGACCAGAAGGGCAGGGAGAAGATTGAGGGTCTTGATCTGTTTGATGTTCAGGATGCTCAGGCCCGAGCTCAGGATCAGCACGCCGCCTACCAGCGAGATCTCGGTCAGCAGCTCAGGCGTCAGATAGGGGGCGATGAGATTGGCCAGCAGGTAGATGGAGCCCTGCCAGCAGAAGAGGACTGCGGCGGCCAGGGCGATGCCCAGACCGAAGGTGGAGGAGAGCACAATGGAGGTGATGCCGTCCAGGATGGCGTTGGTGAAGAGGTAGGTGTGGTTGCCGTTGAGGGCGCTCTCGATGGGGCCCAGGATGGACAGAGTGCCGGCGCAGTAGAGCAGGATGGCGGTGGAGAGGCCTTTGGCCAGGTTGGAGCCGTGAGAGAAGCGGGACACCAGCGCGTCAAAGGCGGTGTCCAGATGCAGGCGGGTACCGATGAGCCCGCCCAGCGCCAGACTGACGATAAAGAGGACATGGTATTTGCTCTGAGGCATGGCGCTGACAATGGAATTGATGCCAAGCGCCGTGGCGGCCAGGCCCATGGCGTCCATCATCACATTCTGATAACGTTCTCCGATCCCCTTTTTCAGGGCGCTGCCCACCAGACTGCCCACAAGAATGGTGCTGGCGTTGGCAATGGTTCCGATCATGTGGAATTCCTCCTGCGTGATAAAATATCGTGGGAAGAGCATAAACCCTCCAGCAGCTGGAGAGTCAAGAAGGTCTTGAAACAAAAAAGACCGCCCTCGGGCGGTCTTTTTTAGAAGAACAGCGCAGCTGCAGCTGTGGGACAGGGCATGACAAAAGCGGCCTTATCCTGTTGCGGACACGGGCGCCACCGGAATCTGAAGCTCGGTGATAAATTCTGCCGGGTCCTCGGTGAGCCCGTAGTCCAGCAGGGCGAATTCCGCCCCGTTTCCAGCGGGGACCAGCCCCAGAGAATTCAGCCGCGCCAGCAGGGAGGCGTACTGGGGAGCGGCGTCGGCGTGGGATCCCCGGAAGCGCCAGAGGGCCCAGTTCCCGCCGGGCAGGGCCCCCGTGGGCTCATCCTGACATTCACCGGGATCCAGCAGGCAGAAGAGCGTCTCATACCGGTCAAAGCGTCCGGCCTTCAGGTCATCCTGGCTGATGGACAGCCCCACCTTGCCGAAAAAGTAGCTGGGAGTCAGGCCGCTGGTATTTTCCAATGAACGCAGGGGAAGCTCGAGACTTTCACCCAGACGGAGGGGCTGGCGGAGCGTGGCCACGGGCCGGGGCGCCAGCTCCTCAATGCGGAGCGCATCCAGCAGCGTGGTGTTCATGGTATCCTCGATTTGGCGTATCCGGCGGGCCAGACGGATGTGGGTAAGCTCCAGGTCCCGGATCTGTCCGGCCACCGCGTCCTCCTGCCGCCGCAGCAGGTCCCGGATGGCGGAGGGATCCCGGTGGGTCAGGGCCTTGCGGATCTCCTCCAGCCCCACGCCCTGAGTGCGCAGATAGCGGATCGTGTTGAGCTGCTCGAACTGTTCCACCGAATAGTAACGGTACCCGGTATCCGGGTCCACCCGGACAGGCCGGAAGAGCCCCAACTCGTCATAGTAACGCAGAGTGCGGATATTCATGCCAAACAGCCGGGCCATCTCCCCAATACGGATATACTGTTCCACAGGCCCCCTCCTTTCCTCGCTTTGTGCCGGTGATACCGGAGGCCACGGGCACAGACCATAGGCGGCGCTGCCGCAACACCGGTGGCTTACGAGGGGGTGCCCGGTGCGGCCTTTATTTTAATGTCTACTGAATAAACCGCTTTGCGGTTTATTCGCGCGGCGGCGGCCGCGCAATTCCATAAAAACAGCTCAAAGGAGCCGTTTTTATGGAATTCAGCCATTGTTACAATGCGTATTTCCACTGGAGCACCGCGGCGCTCCAGTGGAAGGTGCAAGGTTTTTGGACAATTTAGTCCAAAAACCTTGCACTTGAACAAAGCTAATGAGCCTTGAAAGCCTTGGCTTTCAAGGCTCATTAGCTTTGTTCAGTACGCATTATTTTAAGTGGCTTTTTAGGGCAAAGCGGCTTTTCATTCTCGGCGGCCAGCTTGTCGTTGATAACGGTCAGGTCAGTGTGATGGACGATCCCGTGGGCGACGATGGCATCCCGCTTGAATTCAGGGCAGAGCGGCGCGTATATGGCGGTTTTCAGCAGCTCCTGAGTCTCGTCCAGGGTGGCATCCAGGCCGACACAGAGGCAGAGCAGCCGGTCACGGGAGAGCTTGCGGCGGCCGGCGAGAGCCTGGTGGAGATAGACGGAGCTCATGCCGCTCCGCCGGGCCAGGGCGGCCTTGCAGGCGGGATGCTTCTGGTACAGTTCTGCCAGGAGCCCAGTGCAGGTTTGCGTGGAAAAAAGCGAACGGTTGGCCTCGAGGTATGCATCAAGATCGGGCTCTTCCAGCAGTCGGTCATACAGGCTGCTGTTCGATTTCTTTTTCACACAGTTCACCTCTCTCATTTCTGATGGTATATCCTGATTTCATTTTAGCAGAATTCCCGGCAGAAGTACAATAGAGGTTCTGCATCCCGCGTCAGGGCCGGAGTATTTCTTTCGTGGCCGGACCAAAAAAAGGAACGCCGCCCGGACCGGACAGCGTTCCTGAAAGATCGCAGAGATAAAATCAGCGCTTGGAGAACTGGGGAGCACGACGGGCGGCCTTGAGGCCGTACTAAAATAGTCCATGTGCCGATTTCCCTTGATATTCCGGGCTTTTCCGGCTTTCTGTCTTTCGGTTATCCTATGTGGTAACCACAAAAAACGGGGTGTTCTCATTGAGCCGGAGCCTGATGGAAAGCACCATTTACCACCCCGAACAGCTCCTCTGGTTTATTGTATTTCACCTTTGCGTAGATGTCCATAGTTGTCTTGCTGTTTTCATGTCCTGCAAGGTACTGAACCGTTTTGGGATCAACACCACCATAGAGCAGGTTGGTAATGTAAGTGTGTCGCAGCTGATGCGGGGTCACATCAAAGTCCAGCGTATATCTGATTTTAGGTTGATTTTTCTGTGTCATACCCAGCGTTGGGGTAACTGTGTATTTGATGCTATGCCCATTCACATACTTATAGTAGTTGCGAGGCTTGGTGGACCGAACTACTACATACTTCCATAGCCTTTGAAACTGTGACGCAGCCAGCGGCTCTCCGTTGCTGTCTGCAATCACATAGTCCGAATGGGAAATTTCCTTGGCTTCCCGCAGACAATCCACCAGACACTTGGGGATCGGAATATCCCTTTTGGCCGCTTTACTCTTTAGCACCGTAGAAATCACGGGCCTGTTGTGGTCTGTACGCCATGCTCGTCTTACCGATAGATAGGGTGTCGGATCGTCCAGAAATACACAGTCCCATTGGAGCGCGAGGATTTCTTCCCGGCGCAGACCGGAATACAATCCAAGCATAATGAACAGGTAGGGGGGAAGCCCTTTGACCGTATCCAAAAGCACGGCTACCTGTTGATCTGTCAATGCCTCCCTCTTTTTTGCTGGCTTTCCGCCCTTGCCCGATATTCCCTCACAGGGATTGTGTTCGAGAATTTGGCTCCGCTCTGCCGTGTAAAAAACACATTTTAAGAGCATATTTACCTTATTATACAATCCCTTTGATTTTTTTGACAGCGGGACAAGCGCCAAACGAATATCATCAGAAGTGACTTCCTCCATATACATCTCGCCCAAGGGTTTGATGATATAGTTTTTCATGTCTCTCGTATAACCTCTGAGCGTAGAGGCAGAAACCTTTGCCGACTGCATCAGCAACCACTTCTCGCAATACTCTGCCACCGTCGGGTGCTGACGATGAAAGATGATTTCCTCTACCTGCCGTCGCGCCTCTAATTCCTTCTCATATAATTCCTCGCAAGTGGTGGCATACAAACTCACCTGCTTGCCATCTGCATCCATAATGCGGGTTCTGTAATACTGGATTCCTTTTAATGAAATGGTCCCGTACTTCGGGATCTCCGGTTTCCTTTTTGCCATCTCCGATCTTCCTTTCCTGATAATGAGCAGTCTCCGTATCTACACTCTCTTTTTATCAGAAAGTCCTAATTCAATCAAAGATACGGCCTATGCAAAACAAGGAGCGAGACATCCTTGCCTCGCTCCTGTTTCACTTCCTGATTTTATTCTTATACTGCTTCCCAGCTTGCAAATGCGCTGCTCATTGACCTCACCAGCTCGTCTGGCCTGTTGTATTTGACCTTTGCATAGATGTCCATGGTAACCTTGCTGCTTTCATGGCCAGCCAGGTATTGAACTGTTTTGGGATCTACCGACGCATGAATGAGATTGGTAATGTAGGTATGCCGCAGCTGATGTGGTGTAACTTCAAAATCCAAGCTGTAAACTACATTGCCATTATGGGCCGCCTTTTCTCCAAGAACAGGCGTTACCGTATGTTTTACACGCTTTCCATCTTTGTACCGATAATACGACCGTTCCTTAACGGTTCTGGTAACAATATACTGCCAGAGCCGCTTAAACTGCGTGTAAGACAGCGGCTCACCATCCCGATTTGCAACCACATATTCCGAAGTCGAGGTTGCTTTTGCCGCTTTCAAGCACTCTGCCAGACAATCAGGCAGCGGGATATTTCTCGCCGCAGCTTTTGTTTTCAATTCATTCAGGATGACCGGCCTGTTATGCTCTGTGTGCCATGCTCGCCTTACAGTCAGATATGGAGTATCCGTATCCAGATATACAGAATCCCATTGCAGTGCAAGAATTTCTTCCCGGCGCAGACCCGCATACAAGCCAATCATAACAAATACATAAGGCGGCAAACCTCGGATAGCGTCTAAAAGGCGTTCAACCTGTTCGTCTGTTAAAGCCTGCCGATCCTCCTGGGGAACGCCGCCCCCTCTTGCCGTTAGATGAATTGTCGGGTTATGGTCAATGATCCTGCTTTCCGTTGCTGCACGAAAGATAGACTTATAAAGAATCACCACGGACTTGTAAACCGATGCAGATTTCTTAGAAACGGGAACGAGGGCAAGCTGAATATCATCCAGGCTGACTTCTCCCATCCGCTTATCTCCCAATTCTTCAATGATATGCCGCCTGACCTTTGAGGTATAGTCCGTCAAGGTAGTTGCTCGTACATTGACCGATTGCATCAGTAGCCACTTTTCACAATACTCGGCAACCGTGGGCGTTTTCCGATGGAAAGTAGCATTTTCAATCTGCTCCAACGCAAGCGTTTCTCTGTTGTAAAGTTCTTCAGGGGTTTTCGCGTAAAGAGCTATGAGCTTTCCATTTGCATCTTTGATTCTGGTTCTATAATACAGCACACCCTTTTTCATGACAGTGCCATATTGAGGAATTATGATTTGCCTTTTGGCCAATTCCGTCACCTCCTAAGCATAATCTCCAGCGCTGTACTTTTGTTTTATCAGACATCGTAGGTTCCAGCAAGGATACGGAATTGCTCAAACTCGTGCGCTTCGCGGCTTGCGATATGTAATGCTTTTTTCCACCGGCTTTGCACGATGGGTGCATTTTGCGATATACTCCTGGAGGCCCGCATCTGTAAAATACACACAGCCGTTCTGCACATACTGAACATAGGAAATCAGCCCGCTGTTGCGCGCTGCATCCAAAGTTGCAATGCTGATCCCCAGCAATTTGGCAGCCTCTTTTCGAGAAATCAATTTTTCCATAAATGTTCCCCCTTTCTTTCAAGGATGTGGTTGTGGCTTTCAAAATCACATGAATGCGCTGGCAGCCGAAACTGCCAGCACATGGTATCTGACTTTGAAAAA
This sequence comes from Pseudoflavonifractor sp. HCP28S3_F10, assembly GCF_052065415.1. Classification (NCBI taxonomy): domain Bacteria; kingdom Bacillati; phylum Bacillota; class Clostridia; order Eubacteriales; family Oscillospiraceae; genus Pseudoflavonifractor; species Pseudoflavonifractor sp. HCP28S3_F10. The sequence goes on from NZ_JBQHUB010000007.1 coordinate 28,850, forward strand.
TCTGCTCGCCATATTTGCCACGCACCCCTGACGATGGGGACATTTCCGGTCTCCGCTGGCGCGGCTGTCATAACTCCGCAGCGTCGTTTTACTCGTGCGCCGCAGGGTTCCCCCCAAGTCTTTGGCGGGCCGTGAGGAAGTATCTTTAAGCCCCCACGCAGTCACCGCGCCCCCGAAGTGCCACCTTCGGGTCTCAGGTTTGCGTTGATCGCTCTGGACAGCCCGCTCATCACCTCCTGGGCTTGTCCATCTTGGCGGCGCACCTGATTCGCTCGTACATGGGTTATGTACCAGAAATGCCGTCTATTCGGTTGTCAATGTACCAATGAAGGTGAGGATTGTCCTTCTAATAGTAGTGAAGAAAACGGCGTTTTTTTGGCCATGTAAATTAAACTTTCTCAATTTTTTTTGCCAGACGCTTTAAGCCGCGCTTAATGCTCTTATATACCCAGCTCGGATCAATACTTTCGGCCAGGGCAATTTCTTTGACGGTCATACCCAGGTAAAACCGAGCGTAGATCCACTTTGCCTGCTTGTCCGGCAGCTCCATCACCGCAGCGCAAAGCTGATCGCGGAGCTGCTTGTCCTCCAGAATTTCTTCTGGGGTGAGCGGGTGCTGCACAATAGCCTTTTCAATGCCGTTGTCACAGTCCAGGGAGTAGTGCGCTTTATAGTTATACATCTGGCGCAGGTAGCGCGCTTCCGCTCGTTTGTCTGCCAGGAACACAGCTTGCACTTCATCGGTAACTTCTAGATAAGTGTCCGTTTTATAAATATCAGGATACAGTTCTCGAAGATTGATTTTCGGCATTATGTACCTCCATTTCGATTCACAGGTCCAGTTGACGAGTGAACTGAAACGGGGGGCGAGCGGCATTGTGGAATGACTTCGGGACAAGACGGCCTCTTATTCCTCCGTAGAAACAGAAAAGCGCCTGTATGACATGAAGTCATACAGGCGCAATCATCTAAATTGCAACATTTTTCGCAACAATTTGAAAACGGTATAGGGGATTTTATTCGACTTTTTTTGATGTTTGAATCAATTTATCCAGTATCTTAAACATCCCCCTCTAATAACAAGCAGAATTCCCGAATATTGTCTTAAACATTCCAAAACAATTGTACTAATTACATATTATCAAAGTTCTCGCACAATTATTGTCGGTTTGTGCAACCGATCAAGTTCGTTATTTCCTGCGGGAAAAGAGGCAAGCAATGCATGTGGCTATCCAAATGCCACATGCTGCTTGTTGGGGACTATGCCCCCAATCCCCCTTGAACGCAGAATTCTATTCTGCGGCTGCGCGTTCTTTGAACGCTTTTTTGTTGCTCCAAAGGCAACAACATTTTGTTTGTGGTTGTTTGTTCCAACAAGACAAACAAAAGATATCCAATCACCGTTTACAAGACTTCCGCCACAGTGTATAATGAGAATATCGTGCTTTAGACAGACACCAAAATAGAAAGGAACCATCGGTATGCGTAGTGCCGCTTTTGTCTTTCCAGCTGTACGAGGGATTCAAGCGCAGAGGGAATACTATGTCTCAATGGTGCCCTTAGAAGTGATTGCAAGAATCTTTCAATTTGCAGACGAGGAACTTCCCCCCGAGGTCAGATCGCAGCGTATATTGAATAAGACTCGGATTCCAGAAATTAGAGATTATATTTTATCCAACCCAGACAGCTATGTGTTCTCTGCATTAACTGTGTCAGTAGACGGAAGCATGGATTTTCAATCGGTATCTGATGTCACACCGCAGGTAGGCACAATTAGCATTTCTATGACGTCCAGATTTTTGATAAACGATGGTCAACACCGGCGTGCAGCCATAGCGGAAGCACTTAAAATGAACCCCTCGTTGAAGAATGAACATATCTCTGTTGTGTTCTATCGTGATGAAGGTTTGGCTCGTTCTCAACAAATGTTTTCGGATTTGAACAGGTATGCAATTAAGCCTACAAGATCAATCAACATTCTCTTCAATTCACGGGAAGAATCATCCATAGTTGCCAAGAAAGTAATTGAGGAGGTTGGCGTATTCAAAGGGCTTGTTGAAAAGGAGCGAACTGCAATCTCGAATCGCTCCAAGGCCCTATTCACTCTGAGTGCTATCTGTACGGCAACCAATGAATTGCTCAACGGGATTGACCTCCCTCTGCAAGAGAAAATTACTCTTGCGGAAAGATATTGGGACTCCGTTGGAAAACATATTCCCGAGTGGTTGAAGGTCCGATCTGGTGAATTAAAGTCCTCCGATGTTCGTAAAGATTATATTTGTTCACTTAGTCTTACGCTCGTTGCGTTGGGTTTTGCAGGAAATGCACTTGTTCAAATAGACCCGGGCAAATGGGAAAATCATCTAAAAAATCTCGATTCCATAGATTGGAGAAAAACAAATCCTGCATGGGAAAATCTTGTGTTTGTCAATGGCAAAGTAGCTGCCAACAGATCAACGCAACGAGCAATGTCCTGTTATATGAAAAATGTATTACTCGAAACGGTAGGTATGTAAAATGGCTAATCTGACAAAAGAAGATATAAGGTCAGTGATAGAGATCATTAAGGAGCTGTATCTTGAAGATATGATTCCTTGGATTTGTGGTTACAGTGGTGGTAAAGATTCTACTGCCGTTGTTCAGCTTGTTTGGTATGCGCTCCAGGAACTACCCAAAGAGAAGCTCAAAAAAACTGTGCATGTTATTAGTACAGATACTTTAGTTGAGTCTCCTGTAGTGGCGATTTGGGCAACGGAATCGCTCAAAAAGATGGAGAAAACTGCAAAAGAACAGGGACTGCCCATTGTTCCCCACAGACTGACTCCAGCGACCACAAATACATTTTGGGTTAATTTGATTGGACGCGGATACCCCTACCCTCGTCGAGACTTTCGTTGGTGTACTGATAGAATGAAAATTGACGCCTCGAATCGTTTTATTAAGAGCATACTTGATGCTGAAAGCGAGGCCATAATGGTTCTTGGCTCTCGCAAAGCAGAGAGTGCTGTCCGCAAAGCTGTTCTGGAAGGATACGAGAAAAAACGCTACAGGGCACATCTCAGCCCAAATGGTTCTTTCCCAAACTCCTATGTTTTCACACCTATTGAAAACTGGCTGAACGACAATGTCTGGCAATATCTCGTCCAGGTCCCGAATCCTTGGGGGCACTCCAATAAAGACCTCCTGGCCATGTATAGCGGCGCTTCCGCAGACGGAGAATGTCCTCTCGTAATTGACTCCTCTACTCCCAGTTGCGGCAACAGTCGTTTCGGGTGTTGGGTATGCACGATGGTCACTGAGGACAAGTCAATGGCTGCAATGATTCAGAACGACGAAGAAAAAGCGTGGATGCTTCCTATGCTTGAGTTCCGAAACGATATTGCTGGACACGGTGATTGGCAGACAGACCGTGACCGTCGCGATTTTCGCAAGCGGGATGGTCACTTACAATGGCATAACAATCGTCTTGTTCACGGCCCTTATACAAAAGAAACCCGAGAGTATTTTCTGCGCAGATTGCTGGAAGTTGAACTTCTTGTACATGAGATCGGACCAGATGAAATTAAGAATGTTCCATTGATTACGATGGAAGAACTCAAGTTCATTCGGCAGATTTGGCTTGATGAGTTTCATGAATTTGACGATTCTCTGCCCAGGATTTACGAAGAAGTCACTGGAAAGAAATACTCTGATGGTGTCATTAGTAAGAACAAATACTTTGGTGCGCCGGAAGCCGAACTACTCAAAAAAGTGTGCGCTGAAATGTATCCAGAAGAACAGCTATTAGCTGAAATGCAGCGGGCACTGCTGGACACAGAGGCCAAGGCTGCTGCTATATCAAACAAGCGCAATGTTATTCTAAATTTTGAAAAAGAAATCAAGAAGGCATTCTATCGTAACGAGGCTGACGCCGAAGCTATCGCAGCTGCGCGTGCTCATAGAATCTCTGGCATTACGGATGAGGCAAGCCCGGAAGATTTCGTGGATTGAGGTGAGTGAGCATGTATTTTACTAAAGTGGAGCTTCATAATTTCGGTATATACAAAGGCACTCACGAGATGTGTCTTACAGATCAAATCGGTGATCGCAATATTACTTTGGTTGGTGGTCTGAACGGTAGAGGCAAAACCACATTTCATGACAGCATTTTGATTGCTCTTTATGGCAAACAGGCATTGAAATACATTCAGGAAAAAGCCAGGTCATATGACAAAATGCTAATTGACCATATCAATAAACACGCCACCGATGACGAAACTTATGTTGCAGTCTCTTTGTGCTTAGATGACGGAACATCCCTACGGGTTAAACGGTCATGGACTGCGAAAGGCAAAAAAGCGGATCAGCAGATTATCGTTGAAAAAGATGGTGTGGTGGACAAATACCTGGGTGAGAGTTGGAGTTATTACATTGAAGAAATCTTGCCTTTTGGTATTGCTCGCTTCTTCTTTTTTAACAACGAGAAAATTACGCAGCTTGCTGATGATACATCCTTTGAACAGATCAAAAGTTCTATAAAATCTGCAATTGGTGTCTCTTCTATTGAAAAAGCTATCGACCATACGGACGAGGTAATTCGCCGCAAAAAAAAGGCTCTTGCTGCTTTTGAGAGCAGCGAAGAGAACGTAGGCTATCAAGATGTCGAACGCCAAATTACCGATATTGATCTCCGTCTCGCGGAATCCACCAAACAAGCAAATGCGCTAGAACGCAGGTGCGAAACTCTGGCCGCTGCGTATGAAGCTAAAGAAAAGGAGTTCTGGTCTTCCGGTGGAGATCTAAGCCGGAACCGTGATTCAATCAAGGCTGAGATGCAAAAAATTTCTTCTGAAGTTGAGAGGGTTCAAGAAGAAATTATGCAACTAACTGTGGATGCGTCTACACCTCTTTTTATGTGCCGCAGCTTAGTTACGCAGTCTTATGAAAACGAGCTTTCATCCCAGCAAACTGAAGCGAAACTCTATTCAGATAGAATTATTGTGGAGCTGCATCAGAAAATTCTTGAAAGGCTTGCTGCCTGTGGCCTCAATCCGTCAGATCTCAGAACGGTACAAAATATCGTTAATGAAGTTCTAGTTGGGCATATTCCCAAGAGTGCGACAGAGGAAACTGTAAAAAACATGTCCGCCACCAGCATGATGCTCTATAAGAGACTAATCACAGAAGTGTTTCAAAATATCACACAGCGGATTGATACGCTCGTAAATCGTGTGGACGCTCAAGAGAGCGAACTAATGAGCCTTGATGCACACCTGGGGGCTGCGGATGAAAAGACCTTGGCTATGCAGCTTTATGACGCCCTGAAATCTATCGAAGCAGAAAAAAATCTTGCAGATACCGAGTATAAACGCCAACTAGAGTCCATTGAGAGCTTAAAACGGCAGAGAGAACTACTCGTATCGAAGCGTATTCAGCTAATCAAAGCTATTGCTGAAAAGGAACACGCAAATGATGACAACGCCCGTATTGTAAAGTATGCAGCAATGTCCATCGAGGTTCTTCGTGAGTTTAAGGTACGCTTGCAACGTGAGAAAGTCGAAAAGTTATCCAGCACAGCAACAAGATGTTTCCTTGAACTTGTCGAAAAGGATTCTCTGGTAAGTGAGATCAAGATAGACCCCAGCACCTTGGATGTCACCATTCTTGATCTGGATGGTAATGAGCTTCTAAAGAGCCAGCTCTCTGCCGGAGAACAGCAGATGTTTGCAGTTGCCATTGTGTGGGCATTGGCTCTAACCTCCGGCTACAAAGCCCCGGTTATCATCGACACCCCTATGGCCCGTTTGGACTCTTCCCACAGAGCCAACTTTGTAACCAAATACCTGCCAGCAGCAAGCTCTCAGGTAATGGTTTTGTCTACGGATGAAGAAGTTTATGGTCGCTACCTCGATCTCGTCCGAGATAATGTGGTCGATTATTATACACTCCTCTACCGTGAAGAGGAACAGTGTACCTCGATTGTTCACGGCTATTTTGGGGAGGTGTAATTTATGATTGTAAAGCATTTCAAATTATCACAGCCCGAAAAGGACAGGCTTATTCGCATAAAAGCCAAAACTGGAGTTCAGAACTGGAATGTTCTTTGCCGGTGGGCGCTTTGCTGGTCATTGGCTGAACCGTCTGTCCCTGGTGGTGTCGATCCTTTATCCGACAGTAATGTAGAAATGGATTGGTCTACCTTCGCTGGTGAGTATTCCGAAATCTACGAAGCCGTTATCCGCCAACGTTGCATTAACGATGGGCTTGGCGATGATGAAAAAACCCTCGCAAAGTATTTTAGGCTACATTTGAACAGAGGTATCAACCATTACAGCACAAGAGATGTTCTGAAAAATTGCTCCGATCTACTCAAATCTGCTCTTCCAAAGGAGGAAGCATAATGGCTGTTTATCTTGACTACAACGCTTCTGCTCCAATAGACAAAAGAGTTCTGGAGAAGATGATTGATGTGTATCGCTGTCATTATGGCAACGCAGACAGTAGAACTCACATTTTTGGTACTGACGCCAAAGAAATTGTTTCCTCTGCAAGAAAATCCATTGCGGAGATCCTGTCTGTGGACAGTACAGACGTTTTCTTTACCAGTGGTTCCACCGAGAGTAATAACATGGCGATTCTCGGATTGCTCGACTATGCTCTTGAAAGTGGCCGCAATCACTTCATTACCACAGCCATCGAGCACAAGTCTGTTTTGGAAGCGATGAAGCACCTGCAAGAAAAAGGTTGTGTCGTGGATTTTGTTTCTCCTGATGCGTCTGGCCGAATCAAACCGGAGCAGATTCTCAGCCTCGTCACGGACAAAACTCTGCTTGTTTCTATGATGCAGGTCAACAGCGAAACTGGCGTGATACAGCCTATTGAAGAGGTCGGTGCAGCATTAGCAGGAACTAAGACATACTTTCACGTTGATGCCACACAAGGTTTTGGTAAGCTGAATGATAGCTTACGAAATACCAAATACAATATGCTTAGTATCACCGCCCATAAGATCAGCGGTCCCCAGGGGATTGGCGCATTTATTATGCGGCGCGACCGTACATATAGACGGCCTCCCGTCAAACCGCTCATGTATGGCGGTCAGCAGGAACGCGGATACCGTCCGGGAACTACACCGGTGGCTTTGGTTGCAGGCTTCGCTCTCGCAGCTCAGCTAAGCGACAAGGAATCCGCTGTCCACATGGAAAGCTGTAGAGCGATTAAGCGAAGATTCCTGGAGGCTGTGGAAGGTCTGAACTATACTTTGAATGGAGACCAAGAACACTGCCTGCCGTCCACTGTAAACATTAGTTTCCACGGTGTTGATGCAGAGGGTATCTTTCTTGCTGTAAAGGAGGATTATGCGTTCTCCAATGGTTCAGCCTGTAACTCTGGCAGCCACGCCCCAAGTTATGTATTAACAGCTATGGGGCTGGATGAAGCACGAGTGAGTGAGGCTATCCGCCTTTCTTGGAACCATGATACGAAGGTTGATTTCTCAGCCCTGACGAACTATGTGAAATCTATGGCTGAATAAGGCTAAAAGGCTCTCGATTGGGTTTCTAATCGAGAGCCTTTTATGTAGCAGTATGTTCACTTAACGTGGATATCTTGTATCATTGTTAGAGAATATAACCGATTTTATTCACGCCAATTATACCACGGCGCAATACCGTGATGTCGATAGTCTCGTATGTCGAACGCTTAATATTTGCTGTTGGCTGTGTACGATCTATGGCCGCTGTACCTACTTCTGCTCTGTTAATAGGGACCGTTTCAACACCCATCTCTTTTAGAACAGCCTCTGGTAATTCATAATTCTGCTCTACAAGGCCAAAGCAGGTAAACCCTGTATTAATACAAAAAGATATGAATTTGTTTTTTCCTATATTATATACAACAGCCAAGGAACACCCTAACAGACTACCGATTGCATAACCGATTCCCGGAAGCTGGGGACAAAGTGCTTGTGCAATAAGCCCGCCAACTTTCATAGAAACTACATAACCCGAAGATACAACTAATGTATCCACGAAGTTCATTCCCATTTCCGTTGCAGACATTTTTCCCGCAGCAACCATTATGCTATCCTTAATTGTCCCAATTACAACCGTAACGACCACACCAACAAGTGTTGGGTTCGCATTTTTCAGCATCTCGCCAAACATGCCATGCTGAAGGGCCATTTGGACACCGTAAGCGATAGATCCCCGCAGAAACGCCTCACCGCTTATAGAAATAACCTTTTTCCCAGACTGTTTGATTTGACTCATGTCTATCTCACCGTGTTTGATGAGATAGTCGATTGCCTTATATAACTCGGGAACTAATTGGGTTATTGCAGTAATCGTTGCGGCGGTCAGCCCCGCTTTAAGTGCTTGATTCAGGTATGCAATTTGTACCTCTGCAAGTGGGGTTCCTTTGGAGATACCATGCTTTTCCGGGTCAAAACCGCCTTTTTTTGCTTCACGCGCAATGGCTTTGGATTCTTGAATTGTTAGGTCGTAAGATTCAACGCCATCACCATCAGAAATCCTACTCACCAAGTGTTCGCCTGTTTCGGTGTGCGATGCCGAGACATCTTCACGAGTAAGTACATCCTTCCCAGCTCGTCTCGTGGCCCAGGCTTTTGCATCCTGAAGTTGCTCTGAAGCAATTAAGCGTTCCTGTCCATGATATTTGGGAAGTCTCGTTTCTCGATCCAATACCGCCTGGAATGCTTCTGCGTCTTTAGCGGTGTTGGAATATTTTAAGCTATACTGTTTACCGAAGTTGGTATCTATATCAACACTGCCATACCCGTATTCATGGCGCGTAGTAGCTCTGTGCGCAGAGCCTTGCCGGATAGCCTCCAGGTTGAAAGTTCCCGTATGAAACTCTTCTGCTACATATCCCTTAAATTGTTCCACTCCTAAGTTCAAATGCGGATGCTCGTTAATGCTTCTTGCTAATTCATCAATGGCGTCATTTATCGCTTGTATTTGTTGGTTTTGAGCGGCAATCTGTTGGTTTTGCGCAGATGCAGCAGTAAAATCAGCAAATGCCCTTTGCCCAGCAAGGTCTGCACCCATAAGCTTGGCCATAAAGTCCCAGCCGTATTTTACGTCTTGGAATTCAACCATATAGATCACCCTTATGAATTGACGAACGTCTCAAGTCCTTCGTTGTACAGATGGATCACTCCGAAAAACAACATCTGCCGCTCCATTGCTTTCTTGCTTTTGAAATTTTCCTCGGAGAAAACGAAGGCTTTTTCTCTTAAATCCGTAACAGCTCCACCAATGGATTCTCCGGTCTTTTTAAGCAAGCCCTTGCTTTTGGCAACAAATCCTTTTGCTTCATTTGTGGATATGGTCTCTACCTCAGATTCCTCATTTCTTGTGGGAGAGGACTTAGGCTTGACAGCATCTTTTACCATCTGAGGTGCAGGCAGAGATTCTAATTCCGTGTGAAAGGCATAGTAGCTCTCGATGGATTTAATTTCGCTGGGCCTTACATATATGACAGCTTGATTTCCGGCCCATCCATAACGAACACCATGTCTTTCAAACTTGATATCAAGGACAGGAATCAGTGCATCAACACCTTTTATATTCCCCAGAAACAAAACCTTGGATGTAATGTTTCCAGCCTTCTTATTGGCAAGCCACACTTTTTCTGTCCAGGTTACTACATTGATGCTATTGTCCCTTGTTCCGGTTATAGATCCGTCTGTGTCATCTTTAGTTTCGATAAGCTTTTTCATTTGATTTGCAAGCATCTCATCTTTATAGACAATGATGAGTGTTTTGGGTTCATAAAACATATCCGCACCGCTTTCCTTAATCAGTCTTTGATGTCACCCCTTTATTAGAATCTAATCTTCAACTTGCCTGTGAGATTCTTTTCCTTGAGCCATGTCATAATATTGGGGGTCAAATCCAATACCGTAGCTCGCTGAGAAGAGACCTTCTTTAAGAAGTTTTCGATTTCGGGGTTCAAAGAAAATTGATCGGTAATTTGCTTTGCTTCCGCCACATAGGAAACCAGGCTGTTTACTGCTTTGATGGATGGATTTCCAGCAACTGTTTGAGTTATGCTGTCTGTCAAATCCTTTGCCCGTTTGGGGTCATTTGATAGACCCCCAATCATAGACAAATAGCCCTTTGGACCATCAGAATATTTCTGGGCAGCATCGCGCCATACGATTTTAATTTGTGCTGCAATAGCATCTCCCTTGGATTTCAGCAACCTAACCGTTTCCAAGGTCAGCCGCATTTCAGAGACGCCGTTGCCGCAATCGTCGATGCAAGCCAGCAGTTCGTTGCGAGTAGGTTCATCCATAAGTGAAGTGCTGACAATTCCTTTTTCTTTCATGGCAGTAGCACAATCAATGGTCTCTTTAATACTCGCGGTGGCCTGGGCAAGCTGTGCCAACGCTTTTGCGTAAGTTTCAGCATGCTGCTTGCTTTCGATTGTTACTCGGCGTTTTTTGATAGCGGAGGTGCAGTTTTTGATTGTCTCAGTTAGCAGCATTTTTGTACACCTCCATATTCTCGAGCTGAGCGTAGAGTTCCTCCATAGAGGACAAGGCAGCTTCAGACAATGCTTCTGTACCAGCAAAACCGCCAGTAGCAGCTATGTCTTTTTGGGCCTTCGCACCTTCCTGGTCAGCCTTTTGGGCAATCGTCTGAATGTCTCGGAGAAAATCATACAGCACATGCAGGGAGTTACCAGAGTATGCTGTCAGCTGCCTTACTGCTTGTACAGAGGCCGCATCCTTAATCAGCTTGATATGCCCCATTACAGTTTTGGCTGTTTCAATGGGAGGCCGTTCATACTTGACTCTAAGCTCTGTACTTCCTATGATTCCATTCGCAGAAAATACAGAAAACAGGTCTTGAATAGCAGCCAGAGACCCAATGAGGTTGTTCTGTGTGAGTTCACCAATGTAATCTTTGAGTTTTCCTACCACCTTTGCCGCTTCTTGAGTATCCGCGTCCATAGCCTTTCTAACGCTTGGATAGAGTGCTTTCAACAACGTAGCAGGATTATAGAGAAGGTGCTTCTGCGGGATGTTACTAGGCAATATTGCTTCAATATCCCAGTCGGCAGCCACAAGCTTTTCAGCGGCCAGTACCAGCTCGTCTGTTCTATAACAGGATTTTGCGTTGGGATCGACTGAAAAATGGATTGCGCCCATTGTGGTTGCCGAAGCTTGTTTTAAGAAGGTCAAGGCACTATCAAAGTCAGCTTTACGGTTAAGAACGAACTGAATCATGTCGTTCCACTCACGGGTGTCTCTCTTGATGCTATCGTCCTTCTTGAAATCTTTGAACAAAGATTTGATTGTTGAATAGGGAGAACTGGTATCAACCTTTTGACCCAAGATACACGCTTTAAGATATTGGATTGCAAGGCACCACTCCAATACCGGGAGAGGATCTTCCCCCTGCTTAGTAGCGGTAACTTTTTCGATGATTTCGGCTTTTCTGCGTTCCAACCAAGTAATCAACCTCTGCTGGTAATAAGCTGCGCCCTCAAAATCCCAACCTTTTGCGTAGTTCAGTTCATTCAAGGCCATCAGCGCATCTCGGCTTTCGGAACTTCTGTCCATGTAAACGATGGCTCTATCAATATTTGTGGGAGAACTTTGATCGTCAATATAGTAGCAACCCAGGTCAGAAAGGCGCTCTTCTGCAATATAGGCCGGGATACCAATATCCTGCCAGTTGATTGCACCACATTGTTTGGAATCTCCACGAACAAGAGTACGAAGCCAACCACGATAGTCGGGATCATATTTCAATGTTTCACCCTTGGTAAACCAGGCCGTGATATCATCCTTAAACTTACGATAATTCTTTGTGGCACCATCGACAGGAGGCTTGGCCTTGGGAGGCTCAGGAGTAGTAGTTTGATGAACAGGAGTGCCCTCACTGTGTTTTACCGGTTCGGATGCAGTAGCCGGAGATACAGTTTTTCCCGTGGATTTGTCCACGATTTCGCCTATGCCAGTAAAGGTAGTCAATCCTATATCTGCAAGGAAAGCTTGATTAAGGCCACCAAAACGCAGTGTCCCGTCGGTTTCTTTCACGCCGGATGCAGAGCCGTCACCCCAAATAGCAAACAATGCTTTCAGACGGTTCTTATCGTCAGAACCCATACTTTCCAAACGGTCAATTGAAGAACTGTGTGGGTCATTGGACATCTGAGCGTTACTGGGGTTAAGCGGGAAATACCAACCATCCCCATACTGCTTGCCATCAAAATATTCTTTTAACTGAGCGCGAATAACATTCTTTAAGAACATTCTCGGGCTTTTCGTCGCAAGAGATTCGTACAGAGTCAGTAGTGCATGCCGGTTAAAGGGATATAGTGTTACCTCCTTATTGCCGATGATTGTGGTATCCCATTCACAGGGAGGTGTGAAATCACTGATTGGCAATTCACTCAAATCTGCGCCAGAGTCAATCCAATTATGGAGTGCTGCGGGGTCACAGTAAATTGCGTTCAAATACCGGCCAGCCATCTGAATGATAAACTCGTCAGTTCCATAGGAGCGTTCTGTGACCTCAATTTGGTGCGTGACTCGGTCTTTGAAATTGCCGCGAAACGCATAATAATAGTCGTTGGTGATACCGATTATCGAAGTAACACGACACAGATCGGCGTAGTCACCGCCATGCTCATAAGAAAGCGCCGTAATGAGTTCCTGATCGATTCCGGTAAAGCCGGTGAAGTCTTCAATAAAAATAGTAAGATTTTTGCCTTGCTTTTTCAAATCTCGTCTTAGCTGCGCAAAAATTGTCTCTGCATTTTCACTTGAAATGTCTGCGCAACGCTGAATGACCTCTCTTGTAAATCCATTGAGATAGTTGATGAGTTTTGTAATCTCAAATTCATCGCCTTTCAAGGAGGCCGCAAAGAGGGATGCTTGGGGATCTCCCTGTTTCATTACAGCACGGATGATTTTAGATACATTGAAATCATCTTCTGTAAAAATGGTTGTGTCTTGAAGAATCTGGTTACTCGGGGCAGTGATAACATTATAACATCTGGATATTGCGCCGCCTTCACGCAGCAGATGTTCACTTACACGGCTGTCAGCAAGATAACTGGCAATGTCACGGCATTTGACAGCTTTGTATGTTTCACCCGACACATCGTTTCGTACAGCAGCAATATAAGCATACAAAATCTCTGTTTTGAAAGAGCCTTCATCTTTGGAATCGGAAGAGACCACAAATTTACGCAGCTTTTCTGCAACATCTGGATCTTTAATTGCATTCTGTTCCAATAACTGAGAGAAGGCACCGCGAACAGAGTTATTCAAACGACGCAGGAAAACCAGTTGCTCAGTTGCTGGATTATATACAGTGGAGGGACTCCGTTCAAACTTGCCTTTCAGATAGCGGATAAGATGAGATTTACCGGTGCCATGATTGCCTCGAACAATAATCATGCGATGTTCATTGTCAGGATTATAAATCAGTTGCTCGAAAACCTCATCTTCGCTCATCAACTTTGTTGGGGCAGGCATTTTCCCCTCTTCGTAGTAACCACCACGGAAAAGTTCAAGAGACGAGAATGGCATGTGAGTAGACATGAAATAGGCATCTTCAGTAGCCATATCATCTGTTTTAATCGCATACCGTTCCATTACAGAACGATATTGTTCCCATTTCATGAGTTAATCGCCTCCTTCACCGAAATGTGTGTGAATCCGTTGATGGGATCACCGTCTACATAATAGAGCATGACAGGAGTGGAGTCAGACCATGTTTCAAGTTTAATAAGCCCAATTTCGTGCAGTGTGCGGAGGCCAGCAGAGAGAGCCAACGGGAGCTTGCTGCCGACCTCGACTTCTGGTAATTTTGTGCTCAACCAGAGCATAAAATCCTGAGCAAGAATGGTCTCATTATATTTGAACTTCTCGGTGTATGTAGTTGCCAATATATCTTCTAAACGGAGCTTCATATTGGGGATTATCATTGTTCCGCTCAAATAGCCAAGCCCTAAAAAAGCAGCCCAAAAGCGCCATCCAAGGACAGCGTTTTCATTCAGTGCAGCAAGCTCTTTCACTTCAGAAGCACAGGTCTTGGCCATACCTTCCCAGGATTTCAATGCAAAAATTCGCTCATTCTGAGCAATCAGCCACTTAGTGAACATGTGAAATGTGGTGTTTTTTGCGGAGAAGACCCGAGCACCCACATATCGCCGAAAAGCTTTAGGTGAGGCGATTACACCGGGTTCAACTGCTAAAACCAAATTTTCTGCATCAGCTTTGATCAGGGAAAGTTCTTCGAGGGCTACATTGATCGACTTGTTGATCTGGTCGATTTCCTTTTCGTCATTGATCCCCAATGTCATGCATTGCCGAACCTCATCGCGACTCATGCTTTTATGGGAAACCAATCGGCAGACAGAGAGGACTCGCTCCGGCGTCGGCTCCATTCGCATGCCGTCTGGATTGACTTTGAACATACGAATAACCTCCTTTAGAATTTTTGAATGGGAATAGGATAACCGTCGCTATACTCTCTTATCGTCTTACCACCATTGGCAACGATGGTATTCTCGTTGCAGTAGAGGATCTTACGATAGCCAAAGGCATCCAGTTTTCCAAGGTTTTTGTACAGAGTAAAGTTTGCGGCAGTGTCACCGTCAAAAATACAGACAACGCCTTTGGCGAAGAGATAGGGGCAATGGACAACCGCATAATAAAACTCTTCGTAATTTAAGAGGATGCCATTGTAGACAATCTCATTAGCCAGACGGCTTGGAACAATAAATGCACCGATATTGTTTTGATAAGCCTTTTCTGCAATCACAACAACTTCTTCGGTGCTGCAAGGTCCTGTTGATGGTCTGCTGATAATCATTTCATTAAAGGACCCCATATTTCGCCCCAAGCGTGGAGCCGGAGGTGCAGCTGGAAGTTTAATCTCAGGATCAGTTCGCAGCTTGTAAGTATCATCACTCGTGATGCGGCCTTCCGGATCTGCTGGACAGCCGTTGCATACTTCCCGTGAAAGCGGGAAAAGGTGTCTGAAAACACGTCCCCAACACAATGCTTTAGGAGAGGACACAAGCTCACTCATGATTCTATATCCAACCATTTGTGCTTCATATTCTCTGGCACGGGGTTCTGTCAGTGCAGCTGCGAGGCTGTCATCATCGCTGAGAATATCGGGTTGTAGCAACTTAACCGTAACCGTGTAATATTTTTTGGGCGGAATCGATTTCTTGTCGAACACATAGTTTGCATCCAGAAGGTCAATAAACCCAGTCCGATACAGGAATAGGAGCAGATTGACATTCCATGCAACATTCCGGTTTCCTGCATACTCGGCCTCCTCGTCTGTCATCGTGGGCGGAGTAGCAGAGGTATTCAGAACGCACTCGTCAGAATCAACCATTGCTGCCGGGTTAGAAAGCAGTGCTTTCCAACGAATAACAGCTCGTTCAACCGTGAGAACTCTTTTGCTGACCAGCCCCAATGCCCTACGCACATCACCATCGCTGTCATATCTACTTTGGTAAGGGATAAACAGGCTGAGCGATGGAAGTCTATCACGACCGCCACGCCCTACCTCCTGATAAAATCTGCTTAAATTTTCAGGACAGCAAGCGTGAATAATTGTTCTGACATCAGGTTTATCAACACCAATACCAAAGGCAGAGGTGGCAATCACAACATCAAAGTCGTGATTTTTCCAGCCGGTTAATATGGTGTTTCGGTCTATTTCCTTGGTTTCTCCAGTGAAAACGGGGATATTTTTGTATCCAAATTCACGAAGCTTTTTTTGCAGTTCCTTAGCTTCCCTTGGTTCAAGCACATAGACAACCATTGGCTTTGGAAGCAATTTGATGGCTTCGATAGTCTTATCAACTTGTTCTTTTCGAGACTTTGCAGAGTGGAAATAGAATCGTGGCTCCTGGCGAAGTGCATCGCAACGAACCTGAGCATTTTTTCCGTTTGAACCAAACAGTGCAAACAAGGTATCAACTACATCATCAGACAGCGTAGCCGAAAGCAGAAAAGTACGGATAAACTCTTCTGATTCATACTTCCACTTCTTCAAAAGTATAGAGAAAATCTGAAAGTCAGGTCTAAAAAATACGCCCCAATCTGGAACGACATGGGCTTCATCAACCACAACATTGGCTAAATAGTGGTCTTTTGCAGCATTATCCAGTATGCGGTGAAGCTCCGAGTTTTTGAGGATTGCTTCAGGCGAAGTAAAAAGAATACGGGCTTTTCTTCCTTTCAGAGATTGGATGATTTTAGCCCTTTCAAGCTCGGACTGCTCACCCCGATAACAATAAATCTCCGTTCCGTTTGTCAAGTTTTGCTGCGCTGCATAGTACTGGTCTAAGGCCAACGCTACAGTGGGCACAATTACAACAGTCAATCCATCAGAAGAGCTTGCCAACAGTTGCGTGACCAGGCTCTTACCGCCGCCGGTAGGAAGGGAAATAAGAAGCGTATGCCCATTGGGTAAATTCAAAGCGGTATGAACGGCTACCTTTTGCTCAAAGCTTTTATAGGCGTTAAAGCCAGTATGTGTTGCCAGTATCGCGTCCCCAGAAGATTCAGTTTCAAACTCAATACCATCGTCATGGCGAAGAGCATACACATCTTTGATATATTGATGGGGTGCAAGCCATTCAGGAATATGGTGTAAGCAAGACACTTGCAGGTCGTTTTCACACACAAGATCGAACTCTGCACCGTACTCTTTTACAACCGCATAAAGTTTTTCAGTAAGCTTAACGCGACCAAGAACTAAGATAAGGTCACGAATATTTAGGCATATATCCTTTGCTGATGCTTCTTCTCGTTTGAACTGAACGACACGTCGGATAAATCCAATTACATAGCGTGACCTTGCTGCCTCCTGCATTTTCAAAGAATCAGATGTATCGACAAGATTTTTCTCTAATTCCGCAATGGCACTTTGGGACTTCATGGCCCCCACTATGTATTGCTGTAATACTTCTTTACTATCCATTACTTCTCACCCTCAAGAAACAGACTGCATCCAGCTCTGGCTTCGCATTTTTGAGTGCTCGAAGCGTCACATCGAATAAATGTGCCCTTTCATCAACACCAGACATATCCCGTTCAAAGTAGATGCATTCTGCTCTATATCCATTCAAAACACGCTGCATTTCTTTCTCAGCCGCTTCGAAATCAGAGCGTTTTTCAAGTCTGACGCAGGCCCGCTTGTAGGCTGCCGCAGAGGCTTTGTCAACTAAAGGCTCCCATAAGCTTGGAGGGTTTCGACTAATAAAGCGCTCCAAGGGAGAAATTGACATTTTTCCGCTGCCACGCCGCCCAAGGTGACTGGCATTATTGGGTTGCAGTTTAAGCAAAGTATTGAGGACTTGCTTTTCAGGGACTTCTTTACTCCTTGTCGTTAATGGTACAGTAACAAGAATCTGCTTGAGCGGAAGATACATCCTATATTGTGCCAGTGTCTGTAGCGTCATTCCATTTTCAAGCAACTCATCAAGTTCCGGTACGATATTATAAATAAATACGAGTCCATCATAATTGTATGTAGAAATTGTTTCAATGCCAGTGCATCTGCCTCTGTTACAGCCCACTGCGTTTGAAATGATAGAATCGTAAACAGGGTCGCCCGGCGCAAAGAACAGAATATCTTCTCGAGTGGCTGCGGTTTGACGATCAAAAGAACCAAGAATTTTTCCTTCTCTTCGCATAATGGACGTACTGCTGTATTTATGCCAATCAGGTGGAATAAACAGGGACTGTCTTGCCGCATTTACGCTGAAAGTGCTTTCTCTAAACTCAATCAAGCCGGAACTGGTGGGCCTCTCCGGGGAGAGGCCGGCCTGTTTGCCCCACCCCATCATAGCTGTGGCAAATAGGTTGTCATCTTCTGATGCGTAGATGCCCAGAACATTATCAATCCCCTGGGACAATGGACGATATAAGGTGGCTCCGAGGTCGAAATCCTGCTCGTCCTCAACGCTCTCCCGCATTTCCTCTGCTTGGTCCAGAATATCATCAAATGCATTTGTAAGGCCGGTATAGTAGTCATCAAGCAGAGCTTCAACAATCAATTGGTTCAGTTCCCCCGTGATGATTTCAAGTCCACTCAGAGACTGTTCAAACAGTTTCATGCCGTCTTTCCAAATATGAAAAAGTTGCTCCTCAACAGAAGTATCTGCATAAAGTACAACAGACACAACATCCTTGTTGGGGTCGCGTCCAAGCCTGTCTAAGCGACCGATACGCTGTTCGAGTGCGTTGGCATTCCACGGCAAATCAAGATGAATAATCTGAGCCGCGTTCTGAAAGTTTCGGCCTTCACCACCAGTTTCGTCACAGATAATTACACGACATGCAGGATCGTTCTGGAAAGCATATACGCTATCTTCTAGTTCGTCACGCCCCATGTGCTGTCCAAAAGCCACCGCATAAATTCCCGTAGCGGTATATCTTTCGTTGAACAGTTTCAAGAACTGAACAAGCGTAGCGTTATGTGCCGTGAATACTACCATTTTGCAATTTTCATCGTCCAAGATATCTGTCTCCTGGTCAATGTAATTCATTGCAGTCATTAAGCGCCCTTTGATTAAATCAGGATCTTCATCAAGCGCGACATTTACTAAGCTGTGCTCGTTTTCCGCTTGACGTCTCCAAGCAGCTGCGCTGTCTAGCAATATCCCGTCATCAATTCTGAGCTTATGGAGGGCATCTTCAAAGGCCCACGGGCTGCTGAACAAAGCAGAAAGAAGAGGAATTGCTGTTTCATTCACATATTCTTCGTCATTTTCACCGTTATCAGCAAGGTAGGCAAGGGTATTCTGAATGGCCCCTATCTCATTATAGTTTTCGTTAAGAGATAGGGGCGAGTACGGAATAGCACGCAAAGTACGTTGAGCCATCCTTTCAGAAATCAGCTGACGACGATTACGGATTACTCTTCGTTCGATTCTATAATTCTCGCAAATATATGCCAGCGCCTGCTTGACCTTGGACAGCCCCTTATCTTCTGAACTAAGGTCAATTTCCTTAACCATCTTCTCAAAGGCTGCGTCTTCAAGTGTTTCTACAATATTGTTCAAATCGTCCAAGACAATTTCTGTGTACTCATCGTAACGCTCCAAATATCCTAAAAGAAGATTGGCAGACTTCTGGATACGTTTTTGCCGCTTTACCATCCAGGAAAAGCGTTCAGCAGACATAGTCTCATACTGCTCGGGGCTAAGTAGTGCAAGCAGGCGGCGGTATTCTTCATTCCTATCTTGGATAGGGGTTGCAGACAAAAGCAGAATGTGTGTAGCTCGCCTGCTAAGATTTTGCACTCGGCTGTACCAAGCATCGTTGGCCAGAAGCCTATGCGTTTCGTCAACAATGGCGAGATCCCAGTGCATAGAAAAAACCAACAGTGACTGACTAATGTCTTCCATAGGAAGCAAACAAATACTGGAACGTGGCGAAGCAACAGCAGCATCGAGGCCATATTTATAATGCAGTTCATTCTGCCACTGGCTTACCAATGCGCTGGGCACAATAATGAGTACTCGGAGGTTTTGGTTTTCACTTGCCAGAATGCTGAGAATAGAACACGCTTCGACGGTCTTACCCAAGCCAACTTCATCAGCCAGCATATAGCGGACAGGCGTGGTTTCAAAGCAGCGAGCCACAGTGCTTATCTGGTGTGGGAGCAGAAAAGCACGGCAACCGGCAAGCACACGGAAACCATAGGTAGCGTTATTCACAAGGTGAAGATTCTTGCTTACCTTGAGATGATTGATGAACCATGTAGGGTGCTGGAACTCATAGGCCCGGAGTTGCTTGTCAGGGGCAAAGTTCATCTGCGAGTAATCAAACTTAAGTTCTGTTTCGCACTCTTTGACATGCTTTCCGTTTGGAAGTTTAATCCAATACCAAAAGGGTTCGTCCTCGGAATAGGGTTCAGAGACACGAGACACGATTGTGCCTCGCCCCCAACGTCCTTCAACAACACCACCTGGACAGGCTTCGCAGCGTGTCACCGCTTGAGCAAAAAACACATTGTGCTGAAATAAATCCCCATAGTATTGCCTGCTTCCCAACAGATCATGCATTTCGACCTTGACTGCATCGGCAATCTCGTTATACTCGACAAGCTGAGCAAGGACATAAAACCTGGGATGATCTCTGTCACCTTCTTCAACAACGATAGGACAGCGATAGTAACATCCTACCAACATACGCAGCTCTCCTTTCCCAGCTTAAGCAAGAAACTAATGCTGCATTGTAGCTTCTTGCGGTATTATAGGACTTTCAAATGTGTGTTTGATGTGCCTTTGTTCTTCCAAAAACTAAGCTTAGTCTGAACTTAAAAGCAGCGAGAGTTTTGATGCTGTTTCTTCAAGGTTCATCTCTGGAACTGGACATGCTAATTTCGCTACGCAGGAAAGATTCCATGCAGTTTCCTCTGTGAACACAATAGGTACACCAGTCAGAAGAAATGGCAGCTTTGTCTTCTCCACAAGTTTGGTTGAGATACTCTTTGGCTTCACCACGGAGGGAATCAGCCAACGCCTGGTTGTCTGGCTTGGGTAACTTATGGAGAGAATAGATTTTTTTCCATCCTTCTCGCTTAGTGAGTGCTTCAAACTGGCCGTAAGGATTTTTCTTTTCCACCTCGGAAATATCAATAGAAAACAAAGCGGCTCCAAATAGCTTTCGCATCTGCATATGTGAAGGCACATAGGGCATCACAGTTGTCCCATAACCATTTGTGATAACTTCATGGACAAGATAGTTTTTGGCTCTTAGTTTAAGGTCAATAATCTCTGTTCGTTTCCAAAACTTAAAGTACGGTTCCAGTTTTTGCGTTTCCTGATCCATAATTTGGGACAAATATTTCATTGCGTCAGCGCGGTTTTGCTTTCCAATTCTCTTCCATACCGCTTCAATCAGCAAATTCTCGAAATACTTTTGATACAGGAAGTTTCCTTGTACCACAGGACCATCTTCCATTACATAATCCAGGAAAAAGCGATAAGGACACAAAAACATGTCCATCATCTGGTAACGGTCATATTTAACACCCTTGGTAATTTCTTTTCCAACAGATATAGAAAATGGTGTAGATTTATGAACACTCTCTACTAACTCGGCCTTGGGAGCCAATCCCAGAATAGCCAACAGAGCATAAGGCTCGGTTGTTTCGTCACCGTATTGCTTAACATAGCTGAGGCGAACATCACACCGGTTGTAGCACAGCCCGTAGAATAGAGCATACCTCAGAAAATTGCTGCGTTCACCCAAGGAGGTGTAGTACACTTGGAACTGTAGGTCAATGGGTGAATAAGCCGCATGAATAAATTCATCCGTAAGGGGCCACGGGAGCTGATCGTTGACGGTCATATTCATGTCACGATCTGATACGCAAGCAAAATGGTAGACCTTGCGCTGTTCCTTCTCAAATTGCCGTTTACTTTGCAGGATATCGCCATCAATCTGCTCGAAATTCTTTACAATCCAGTCTACACCCTGGTCTTCGTCATTTTTCTGCTTCAGATAGTAATATAGACCCTGTTGCAAGTCTCTGAATGTGCCAGAGAAAGTAGAGTTTTCCGGCTTGATTTTATCCAACCGCAGCTGTAAAGCCGTAATCAAGGCTCGTTCCTGCTCATTAGCCAGAGCCAATTCACGCTGCTTAAGGAACTCTTCAAGGTTGTGGAAATGCTTACCGAAGTTGATGAAGTCCTCACGAGAATTGTCCACGGCAAACAGATAGGTTGCAATCTCGTTAATCTCCTCAATCGCTCGGATGAGCGCAAGTATGTCTTTCTTAGTGACTTTATACTTGCTGTAAACAGACAGATTTTTAAGTTCGGAGAGCGCATCCGTACCTGGTGTTGCAGCCAGCTTATCATAGTTTTTGGCATAGCCCTCAACGATTTCGCTTTGAAATTCCTCGTATGTTGTCACATTCTCAAAGAGAATTGCGACATTATAGAAAGTCCGAAGCAGCACTTCACCGGGAGCCACACTTAGGATGTTGGAAGACAAGCACTCTTTGATGGCATTAACATCGAAGATGATATGTCGGTTCTCATAATCCCATAGACGGTAGATTGCAGAAAAAAACTGTCCGATGGGATAAGAAAGAAAGTGCCGATCTTTGGCATATTCGGGATAGTAAATTTTGAGCAAGGTATGTACATCCCTATTGGCCGTGTATACTTGCTCGTCCAAATGCCTGAGAACAGCAGCATTACTCCACACATTATTGCCTCTCTCCATGACGCTACGAGAGTCAGAATAGCTCTGGATAGCGGCATCAAAGTGGTTGGAGACAAAATGTGCATATTCGGTAATGTTTGCAAACTCCATAAGCTGAATACTCTCGTACAGCTTATACCATTTTCTAAGCAACGGGCTGCCTACTGCATTTCTATCTTCGCAAATTTCACCTAAGGCGCAGGCCAGAGCGTTGCTTGGATTTTGCATTGTGGGCAGCTCATATTCACGAACAACGGTGTCATGGTGAATTGGAACTTCAAAGCACCCATAGATTTCATTCCAAGAGGAATAAATCTTAGAGTATTTTTTTTGATAGTTGAACAGGAAGATGATGGTCATTCCCATCTTTTCCATAGCAAGCAAAAGGCGGAGCTGTACCGGTGTGAACTGATGTACGCCGTGAACCACGATACTATTAAAAGGCTGCTCTTGGGTGACTCTCACAGCCCTTTCGCAGCGTTTTACTTCCTGCGGTGTTCCAGTACATTCGTCAACTTCCTTGTTCGCAAGAGCGACAACGATTTCTTTGAGCTTTTCACGACAAGGGGTTTTAGGAAACTGGAAAATCGAACTTTTCTGCGCTTGTTTCAGCATATAAACAAACAGCTGCTGCTCTGTGTTGCCTTTGCTTCCATCAATCGCAGAGGCATTGATATCCAATTCTATGAATAAGCGGACAGCTTCCAGAAAATGGTTTTGGTTATGTTCCAATGCCATATGGAAAGGTTTTTGGATTTTTTTCCTATCTAATAGTTGTTTGAAAACCGAAGAGAAAGCGCTGTACTGCTGAATGCGAAGGCTGATATTATCCGTCCATTGCCGATACACTTCTTCATGATCGACCAGATCATTTAACGGACAAATCAATCCTTTGATTTTATCGCCGAGAACATCCTTAAGTCCATTTACAAGAGTTCGCGCACTGCAGAAATGAGGCAAGGCAGAAATTTCATCCCAGAAATCCGCTTTATCTAACTGATAGGGATCTTCGTATGTGTAGATCTTAAACGGCATTTCTTATACCTCCGTTTCTATGAGATTCTGCCAGGACAGATTCTGTTTGCCTTGGATTTCAATCCATGAAAACGAGCGAATTGCTCTTGTCATGGCAACATAGAGAATTCGAGTTTCCTCACGGGCTTTTTCAGACTTTTCTATAATTTCGTCGTAGAAATCGTTTTGAATGGTCTCGCCTGAATTGCCTACACTCATACTATATCCTATCCGATAACGGCCTTCGGACTTGGCGGTACTAATGTGGAGCTGCGTCCTCTTAATAAAGTTAATCGACGCAGAGCAGAAAGGCATGATTACATGACCATACTCAAGGCCCTTTGATTTATGTACCGTGATGCACTGAATGGCAGTATCGTCCTCATTGCTTGTCGGTGTCCGGCTGTCAACAGAGACTTGGGAGATGATACTATTGTAAAGATGTTCCTGTAGCGTGTTAATTGTAAGCCTGTCCACATTGCAAGCGTTGATAAGCTGCTCAAACAGCAAGTCCACATTCAGCTGATAGTAGTGCTGTTTCCAAGGATCATCGCTAAAGTGTTTCCAAGGTTCCAGGGTGCTGTATATTTTGCGAACGGCTTGCAGAATAGGTTGTGTCCTTAAACTCGCTACAATAGTTTCCCAAGTGTTGAATTTCTTATCAACTGTGTTGGCAAGCAATAGGTTCATATATCTAATCAGATAATTGACCTGTTCCTTTTCATCCACCTTAGCTCTCCACTTTCCAGTTCGGATCTTCATCCGAAGTTCATAGAGGTTGGATTTAGGAATATCCAAATTGAAAAAATTGGAGGTCACAAGATTATACAGATAATCAGCTTCATCAAAGTGAACCAAGGCGTTAACCAAAGTGAGCATATCCATGGCAGGCTGGGACATATACAAGTCACCACCTGTATTGGTATGTACGCTGATTCCCAAGCGGGCACAATCAGTACGAATCATATCAGCCTGCCAGTTTTCTCGCACCAAAATGGCAATGCTTTTTTCCTTTGCAGAGAGTTTTATACCGTGACTCTCTTCATACTGGATACGTCGCTGGATTCTTTTAATTTCCTCAACGAGAACAGGGATACGCATTTCCTCATTTGCAGCCGGAAGCCGCCGATAAAAACGATTTTTGGAGGACAAGTAATCTCCGTTGTAGTCCCTTGTGCCGATGAGCTTATCTTTGGCTGCATCGTAGGTAAGCAGTTCTTCATCCATTTCTCCCCAAGCAGTGAAGGAACGGTCAAAGATATCCAGCAAGTGCTTGTCGGTGCGGTAGTTCCGCTGCAAAGAAAACTCCAACCACTTCTCGGGGGCGTTGTCAATGCCCAACTGGTCAAAGGCTTTTTCTTTTGCGCCACGGAAACGGTAAATACACTGCTTAATATCACCCACAAGAAACAGATTATAGTCAAGCAGCTGAGCTATTCGTAACAGGGATTCAATTTGAGAGTCATCGGTATCCTGAAACTCATCAACAAACATAAACTGTTGAGCATTCTTATCCGTTTTCAATTCTCTGATTCTACTTTCACTATCCGGCTTACTAATGAAACGGTTAAGAATAGACATCATGGAACTGAGATGGATTTTGTTGTTTTCCAAAAGTTCCTCGAAATATTCTCGTTCAACAGACGGAATTACGCTGGCCAGCAGCTCGTGCAGTTCCCCGTGGGATTCGTCATTCAAAAGAGTTCCAAAGTCTTGGGGTTCAATATCCTGGATATCGACACTCTTATTGTGCAGCTTCCCAATGAAGTCAAGGATACTCTCTCGGATAGCATAAACAGGCATGCCAAGTTTGTCTGTATAATTCTTTCCGTATTCGATTTCTTTTTGATGGATATACGCATCAAGTAAATCAGAAATCTTCTTACGGCGGTAAAATTCGCTGGAGGTTATACCTAAGTCAATCCCATAGCCAAAAGAAGTTCCCATTTGAGCAATTAGATTCTTTGCATAGGAATGAATGGTACTAATCTGCATGTGGTCGATTCTGGAGATCATCTCCAAGTAGTCCGGGTTAGAGGTCAGGAGATAACAATTTCTAAAGTATGTTTTGAGCTTTTCTTCCATTTGATCCGCAGCTTCATTTGTGAATGTAATCATCACAATGCGGTCAGCCATTT
Organism: Pseudoflavonifractor sp. HCP28S3_F10; assembly: GCF_052065415.1. Lineage (NCBI taxonomy): Bacteria > Bacillati > Bacillota > Clostridia > Eubacteriales > Oscillospiraceae > Pseudoflavonifractor > Pseudoflavonifractor sp. HCP28S3_F10. The sequence continues at coordinate 54,218 of NZ_JBQHUB010000007.1, forward strand.
TTTGCAGAGGGGCATTTTGCGTGTAGCAAATAAAACCAATACGGGAAATCATGGTGTAGGTTTTTCCGGTACCAGCACCAGCGCGAATCACAATATTTTTTTCCGGCGAAGCGTGCTCAACTTCATACTGCTCAAAATTAAACTGGCTCTGCTCACTTAGCTTCTTGAGAATAAGCTTTTGGGCAGGGCTATATTGACCATTTGAAATCACAAAGGAATTTGTATTATTGTCGAAAGGATCGCTCAATACGCTCATAGAGCAATGGAAGCCCATGAGCATATCATCAACAGAAGTCACCGAGGGAGTATGGCTTTTTTCCTCATCAAATGCAATTTCAATGTTTTCACGATTCCGTACTAACCCCCTTTGTGTAAGTGCTATATCAAGAGCATTAAGCACGGACATCATCTGCGATTTCTTAGAGAAAACACAATATAGTTTGCATCCATGCAGATACTGAGCGGTCATATCGTTGATGATATTGCCATGCAAGCCATCGGATTCATCGAAATAATAGAATCGAGAATAATCGTGTTGATGGTAGACTGAGGACAGTTCTTTTTCTACTTCAGATTCACCATCTTCATCTATGTTGATATCAGTTTCGTATAAATTACGAACTTCCAACATAGTTCTTCGATCAAAAGGATCTCTATTCCAGTTACTTACTTCCCGGAGAGCCTGGTCTAATTTATTAAAAAATGCTGTGTTGTCAACCAAGTCCTCCTTGAGAATGGTGAACTTCTCTTCCATGACTACATCCAGACGATGGGATCTAAAAAATGCCCTGGAGACTTGAGGTAAACAAACCATTTGGTATACAAGAGGAAATTTGCCGATGGTTTTCCGAAGGTGCCGTTCAATAGAAAAACGGTATCCGCGAGCTTGCTTTTGCGGGGAAGCCGCTACCTCTCCATCTGCGGTGCGAATGATAACAGCTTCATTGTTTTCAACGCGTAGAATATTTTCCTCACGCCATCCTTTAAGTTCGACTACCAGGATACCTTTTCCGGGCATAAGAATACAAACATCAAATTCTCGTCCAAAGATTTGACGGTTCCAATAGATGATGTTTGTGTCATCAAGATATTCCTGTGCTTTGTCGATAAACATTTTCTCGCCAAAGTTTTCAGTATTGCCCGAGCCAATCAGTTTTCCCATCGAACGTCACCTCGTTGATCACGGGGGGGACACCAAGCCACCCTATTCTAATATTAAAATGTTTTGTGTCCGATAAAAAGGACTTAATTATTTGTGTCAAGAGAAGAAGCATCTGGAGATATATCCTCGTCCTTGATAAAGTCCATCATGTCTCCAGCATTGCAGTTCAAAACATCTGCAATTTTAAGCATAACGGCTAATGTTACTTCCTGGTTTTTACGGAGCTTGGTGAAGGTTGCTGAAGATAATCCAGCCTGTTTTCTTAATGTTGCTTTGCTAATTTCTCGTTCGGCCAGCATAACCCAAAGCTTCTTGTAACTAACTTTCATAGTGCCACTCCTTGTTTTGTTTCCAGGAAAATAGTGTTAATTTTTATTATAACATGTCGAATTTAAGTTTTCAATGCGCTTTGATGAAAACGCGATAAGAAGGATGAAAATACGCTGTTTTTGTTGAGAATCTAAATCAAATTGACTCTTTAGCGAAAGTTCTATTGGATTCCTGTTCAAAGCTATGCTCTATCTCCATACTCATGAGTCTGTCCACATTGGCCTTTGCCGCCAGTAGCTCCCGCATTTCCTCACGGGAGTGCCGGTACTCGGCGTAGGTCTTTTTCTTTTCCTCCAGCAGCCGAGCATATTCAGCTTGCAGTTCTTTAACTTTGGGCAGCTTCTTGACTCCCATATCATCAAAGGCATTTTTTGCCGCCTGATGAAGCAGAATTTCTTCCTCATGTTCCTCGCGGAATTTCTTTGAATAGCCAGCTTTTCGGTAGGCTACATAGGTGTCACGAGTCTTGGCATAGTTGATGATGTGGGTTCGCAAGACGGCGATCTCCGCCATGCGTTTCTCCGCTGCTTTGATTTTTGCAGATAATTCATTGTGGTAGGCAGTAACTGCCGCAGCTTTTTCTTCCAGCACCGCGTACTCCAGCAGGTTATGCTCCGTAAGGTAATTCACGGTCTGCGCCATTTGTTTCAGATTAAAGACCTTGGCCCATCTCGCATATCCGGCACCTTTTCCGGCCTGGAGCTTTGCCTGGATATCAACCAGCAGATTGACCTTCCGCGGATCTGCTTGCTTGACCGGTTTCCGACGGGGTGTATGCTCCTTTTGACCGGCGAGGACGGCCAGCAGGTCCTCCAGGGTATAGCCTTTGCCCAAGCTGTCCAGGCGGGACACTTTGCTCCAGCCAGGGAGCTTCAAACGATAGGATTTCCCGCGCTTGGATATTTCACAGCCGGATTCTCGGAGTAGCTTTAGCAGTTCCTCCAAATCAGCAGGTTTTTGTGCCAAAGCGTTGTCAATGGCCACTCGCAGCAATTCTCGATGAGAGGGTTTCGCCTGGTCTCCCAGCCATTGGTCGTAGCTTTTCCCGTGGGGCTTTGGGTTCTCGACAATGGACAATCCGTTTTCGATACAGATGGTGTCGCTCAAACGCCGGACAGCTCGAGTGCTACCCCAAAAGTTGCGGAACTTCCGGTCACATTCCAGGTTGACCGAACTCCAAATGATATGATTATGGATATGGGCTTTGTCAATGTGAGTGCAGACTATGAAGGCGTGTTTTCCCTTTGTAAACCGTTTGGCAAACTCCATACCCAGCCGGTTGGCCTCCTCCGGGGTGATCTCCCCAGGGCAAAAGGACTGGCGGACATGGTAGGCGATCACATCGTCCGCGCCCCGGACCCGTCCGGTGACGGCGATATACTTGCGCTTGGCCAACGTAAACTGGGCGTCGGCCACACGGCTGTCGCACTCATAGCCGGTGATGAGTCTACCGTGGTCTGTCTTTTGCGGGTTGGCCACATAGTCGATAATCTTGCTGATAGCACGGCTCTCGGTCCGGCCTTTGCCGATGTGTAGCGGCATGATGCGTGTGGTTGCCATAGGAGGTTCCCCTTTCTCCAGAATAGAAAGAGCGGTATGGATTTCTCTCTCCATACCGCTCATGTAAAATTAGCCGTAAACCAAATTTTGTATCACAAACTTCAAATCTTGCACCTTACCAAGCAGCCAGAAGGCAAGCTTCGGAATCCCAAAGGGGCTTATGAGAAACGCGATTCCCAACAGGATAAAACCGTTGTGTGGGGAGTATGTCACCAAGACAGCTACGCCCAGCAGCGCGACCACCGTACTGAGAAGCCCCAGCACCAATCCGGACACATAGACCAGACCCACACAAATCCAAATGGCCAGGGTGAGAAGCAACACCACCGGCGCGACTGCAATCTTCAAAAGCAATTTCATCAAACCGAATAACATTCCCACAGAATCTTCACCTCCAGCTTTATTCTAAACTCATTATGCAGTCCTTTCTGTCGAATGGCAAGGATACAGGTAAAAAGAAAAAAGCGGAGGGAGGCGCGGCGAAAAGAACGCCGGTCCTCCCTCCGCAGATGGGGTATATACCCCTGTTACGAAAGATTGGAGAGCTGGGTCAGGATTTCCTTCATCCCCTCCCATAGCTGCTCCTGCCGCTGGGCTATATCCTCCAGGTCAGCGTCGTAGATGCGCCCGGTCTCATGCACCCGGCGGGTGAGCTGGTTTAAGTTGTTGCTGCTTCGGCGCAGCAGGGACACCAGCTCCTTCAGCTCCGGCAAGTCCAGCTGCACCACATAACCGTCCAGGGCCATCTTCCGCAGATAGGCTTCCCGGTTCTTCGTCCCAAGTTGGGACATTTTCTGCTCGATCAGCGCCAGCTCCTCCTGGGAGACCCGGAAATTCACCTGGACCTCCCGCTTGCGCTTCGGGGCGCTCACCGCTCCGGCTCCCGTTTCTTATGGGCCGGACCTTTTGGGGCTGCCTGTTTCGTTTCCTGCTTCAAATGCTCCCGGATAGAAGGCCGTGGCTGGCGCAGCTCCTTGGAGCGGTCCTCGCTGGCCAGGATGGTGGCATAGGTCCCAGGAAGTCCTTTCATGCCGGTAAAGGCCAGGCTGCGAAACGGCAAAAGGTTCATCAGCCGGTCATGGTCTTTGCTCCCGGCACGATTCAGAAACTCCGGGGAAATGCGGGCCATGTAATGGGTCCCGTGGGGGCTGTTCGGCACATCCGGTGCGCGCAGCTCCCGCAAAATCCGTTCCGCCTCTGCCTGGATGTCCTCTGCTGTCAAGGGCTGGCGGCGCAGATATTCCTCGCGCACCAGATCAATGAAACCATTCAGCACGGCAGGGTGGCTGTTTACCGCATAGCCAACCCGGACGGTATCAGAGTTGTAGTTGGGAATGGTCTTGGCCCATTCCTTGTTGCGGGGCGAATAGCGCCCATCCCAGTCCTGGAGCTGGACGGTGTTGGCAAGGACCAGCATCACCCGCTCCATACCGTAGGTCTCGATCACACCCCTGGCGGCATCGTGACTGAGATACATCCCGTCGAAGTGTTCCCGCACCGCCGCTTCAATGGCCTCCTTGCATTGGAGATTGGCGTTGAGAGATGCACGGTAGGCATCCAACTCATTGTGTTCTCTTGCATAAGATGCGGTATGAGAATAGATGGGAACAGAATCAATTTGAGGCTGGATGTTGAAAGAATCAGACGGCTCCTGCATAGTTGTTACTACTAATTTACCGTTGATTTGTGCAAACAACTCAGGTTTCATAAAGTGCTCACTAAACTTTTCAACAAGTCTAGGTTCAAGTGCCGAAAAACGGTCCTCGCCCAAACCAACTACTAAAAAAGTCCCGGCCAGTACATCGTAGATTTGGCCGTCCTCATCTCTTAAAGTGCGATTCAAAGGTTTGCCGTTCAGTTTTCCTTCCTCGTCACAGATCAATGCCACCGGCTCGTGAAAAGGATAGATAGCCTGAATATCGCCGCCGACTTCTTTTTGAAGGGATTCCAAAGAGAAAGTAATTTCTTTGACATAGGGTTTTTTACCCGGCTCTACCACCAAAGCATGGCCGGTCTGCGGCTCTTTCAGCTTGCACACATCATCGGCCCGGTTCTCAATGCTGTCCCGGATCACATCCATGTAGCCGGTCTCCAGCTTCTCGAAGTAATGGTACACATCAGCCAGCGGCGTGGGTGAATCCAGCAGCGCCTGGGCCTGGGCAGCGGTCAGCTCCAGTTCCTCCATCGCCATCACGATGTCCTCCTGGACGGTGTATTCGTAGGCGTGGTTCAGGACCTCTGCCGGGGGCTGGCTTTTCAGCCAGTCCCGGTATTTGTCCTGTTCAGCGGCCATCTTCTCATAGAGGGCCGTATTCAGATCGTTGGTATTCATGTTATCGCACCTCCTCATGCTGTTTCGGTTTCTTTTCGGGGCTGCGGGGCGGCACCGGACGCTTCAAGCTGTCCAGCACCGAGGGCCGTGCGCTCTTGGCGATCACAGACTCCGGCTGGGAACGGCCCCTGCCGTCCAGGTTCAGAAGGGTGTCCAGTTCCACCAGACGGGCGGACTTTACTCGCAGATCATCCTCATAGGGAAAAGGCTTGCCTACTTCCTCTTTGGCGGCGCCCTGCTGCTGGTACAGATTGTCCAGCTGGGCCTTGGTCGCCTCTAGGCGCTGGGACATCTGTGCCAGGGCATTGTCGATACGGGTCAGATTGCCGCGTGGGTCTGTGCCGAGGCTTGCCCGGTGGGTCATCTGGCCTTTCAGCAGGAGCGTATATTCCTGTCTCCATGCGTCAAATGTCACCGACATTGCGAAGCCACGGTAGCTGCCGATCTGCACTGGCTCGGAGCCTTTGACCTCTTTGCAGGCGTCCAACAAGGCTGCACCGGCGTTCTCTTTGTCCGTCAGGGTATCGCCCCGGATTTCCATACCGGCAAAGCCGTCCTCCGGGTGAGGGTGGGCAGCCAGGGTCTCCAGGTCTGCCTCAAACCCCTGGATATAACCCTTGTGCTTTTCGATTTCCTCCGGGAAGTATTTCAGCAGCTGGTCCTCCAGACGGTACTGCTTGCTCTGGTGGTCGGCTTTCATCAGCTTCAGCTTGGAGACCTCCACATCCAAGTCCATGCGTTCCTTAATACGGGGGTCTCCGGCGCACAGGGCCTTGATTTCGGCAAAGGACAGCGCCGTTTCGTCCACATCGTCGCAGCTTCTCACCGGCGATTTGGAAGTCATAATCTGGCTGATGAATTTCTGCTTGTTCTCCACCGTCTGCCACAAATAAGCGTCAAAGGTTCCCTCAGTCACATAGCGGTACACATGAACCAGGGGATTTTGGTTGCCCTGACGCTCGATACGGCCTTTGCGCTGTGCAAGGTCTCCCGGCCGCCACGGGCAGTCCAGGTCATGGAGCGCCACAAGCCGGTCCTGCACATTGGTGCCAGCGCCCATCTTGGCGGTGCTGCCCAGAAGAACGCGCACCTGTCCAGTGCGGACCTTGGCGAACAGCTCTTTTTTCCTGACTTCGGTGTTGGCCTCATGGATAAAGGCAATCTGATCGGCGGGCATTCCCTGGGCGATGAGCTTCTGCCGGATGTCCTCGTAGATGGTAAAGACCGGCTCCGGTTCGTCCAACGGCACCGCCTGCTCCAGCGCATGAAGCGTGGGATTGTCCAGCGCCTTGGCTACCTTTTTGGAGGGCGTGGCCTGGGGCGTGGAAATATCGCAGAACACCAGCTGGGTCAGCTTGTCAGCCTCGCCGTCCCGCCAGATCTGCACGATGTTTGCGACACATTGGTTGACCTTGGTGCCAGGTTCGTCCGGCAGCGCCTGATTGATAATGCGCTGGTCCAGGCCCAGTTTGCGGCCATCGCTGGTGATCTTGAGCATATTGTCCTGGGAAGGGTCCACCGTGCCGCTGTGTACCAGAGAGGCCCGCTCAGAGAGTACCTTCACCATTTCCTGCTGCTGCTCGGTGGGCTGTGCCACAATGTTGTGGTATTCCACCTCCGGCGTGGGCAGGTGGAGCTGATCGGCGGTCTTGATGTCCGCCACTTCACGGAACAGGTTTATCAGCTCCGGGAGATTGAAAAACTTGGAGAAGCGGGTGCGTGCCCGGTAGCCGGTGCCTTCCGGTGCCAGTTCCAGGGCTGTGACGGTTTCTCCGAAACGGCTGGCCCAGCAGTCGAAGTGGGTCATGCTCAATTCCTGCAAGCGGTCATATTGGAGGTATCTTTGCATGGTGTAAAGCTCGGTCATAGAGTTGCTGACCGGGGTGCCGGTGGCAAAGATAACACCCCGGCTGCCGGTGATCTCGTCCATGTAGCGGCACTTGGCGAACATATCGCTGGACTTTTGGGCGTCGCTGGTGGAGAGGCCCGCCACATTCCGCATCTTAGTGTATAAAAACAGGTTCTTGTAGTTGTGTGCCTCGTCCACAAACAGCCGATCCACACCCAGCTGCTCGAAAGTCACCACATCGTCCTTGCGGCCCTCGGCCTGGAGCTTTTCCAGTCTGGCCTCCAGGGATTTCTTGGTGCGTTCCAGCTGCTTGACCGTGAAACGCTCACCGCCGCTGTACTTCACCTCGGCAATGCCCTCAGTGATCTCGTCAATCTGCTCCTGAAGGAGCCGTTCCTGGCGCTCCCGGCTGATGGGGATTTTTTCAAACTGCGAGTGGCCGATGATAACGGCATCGTAGTCGCCGGTGGCAATCCGGGCGCAAAACTTCTTGCGGTTATGGGTTTCAAAGTCTTTCTTGGTCGTGACCAGGATTTTTGCAGAGGGATAAAGCCGCAGAAACTCTGATGCCCACTGTTCTGTCAGGTGGTTCGGCACCACAAAGAGGGACTTCTGGCACAGCCCCAGGCGCTTGGCCTCCATCGCAGCGGCCACCATTTCAAAAGTCTTGCCCGCGCCCACCTCGTGTGCCAGCAGCGTGTTACCGCCATAGAGGATATGGGCGATAGCCCCCAGCTGGTGATCCCGCAAGGTAATAGCCGGGTTCATGCCTCCAAAGGTGATGTGAGACCCGTCGTATTCACGGGGCCGGGTGGAGTTCATTTCCTCGTTGTACTGGCGCACCAGCGTCTGGCGGCGCTCCGGGTCTCTCCAAATCCAGTCCTTGAACGCATCCCGGATGGCCTGCTGCTTTTGGGCGGCCAGGGTGGTATCCCTGGCGTTCAACACCCGGCGTTCCCTGCCGTCTGCGTCCTCCACGGTGTCATAGATACGGACATCCCGTAAATTCAACGCATCTTCCAGAAGCCGGTAGGCGTTGGCACGGCTGGTGCCGTAGGTGGTGTAGGCCGCAACATCTTTTTCGGATACAGAGCTTTTGCCCGTGACCTGCCATTCGGCGGTATAGGAGGCGTAATTGACCTGAATGGCGCGCTGGAGGTAGTATGGGGTGTTGAAGGTCTCATACATGAATTGCTGGATGTACTCCTTGTCAATCCAGGTAGCGCCCAGGCGCACCTCAATCTCCGAAGCGTCCAGGTCTTTGGGCTGGGCAGCGGTAAGGGCCTCCACATTGATGGCAAAGGTCGGGTCCTGCTGTGCGGCCCGCTGCGCCTGCCGCAGCTTGCGCCGTACATTGCCGGACATGTATTCGTCGGCGGTCACATAGGTAGGCCGTTCTCCCTCCGGCACCGGCCCAGGCAGACGGAAGATTACGCCTTGCAGCTCGGCGGCCAGCTCGTCGCAGGTCTTGCCGGTGAGCTGTTCCATGTACTCCATGTCCACACGGGCCTTCTCCGCGATGGATACGGCCAGGGCTTCGCTGGCGGTGTCCACAGAAGTCACCGCCTCATGGGGCTTGATGGTCCGTTTTGTGAACATATCCGCCTTGCGCTCCAGCTTGCCGTCCTCGTCCACAATCTCCAGCGAACAGAGCAGATAATAGCTGGAATCGTCAGCAAAGGCCAGCCGGTTCGCCCGGTCATTGATAAGGCCGTACTTGGCGGAAAAATCATCATAGAGCCGATTCAGCTCCGCCTGCTTCTCCCGGATGTCGCTGTCCGGTGTGGCGGCGTCCATCTGCAAGTCGATCAGCTCCTGGACACAATCCCGCAGCCCTACCATGCCTTTGACACGGGCCTCGGCGGTGGCGTTGAGATCAGGGCGCACCATGCGGCTGTTTTCCCGGAAATACACAGCGCCGTCTACTACGGTGTAAGAGTAGTTTTTCACATTGGGATCAGCGGGAATGGAGGTGTCGACGGCTTCGCCCTCGCCCAGCTCCGGCAGCTCAGCCTCCTGGTAGGTGCCGCGAATGTACTTCACAGCATCGTGTAGCTGATCGGCCAGCTCCAGGCCCTCGATGGGGTTCACGGTGTAGTCCATGCCGTGTGCGGTGCTTTCCGGTTCTTGTCTGCCCAGCACCATTTCCGGGTGGTCCAGGAAATAGCGGTTGATGGCAAAGCCGTCCTCGGTCTGTCCGGTCTGCGTCCACTCCGGCACGATGTCCAGCGGACGGTCCCGCTTTTGCAGGAAGATGATGTCCGATACAACCTCGGTCCCCGCATTGGCCTTAAACGCATTGTTGGGCAGACGGATGGCCCCCAGCAGCTCGGCGCGCTGGGCCAGATACCGGCGCACAGTAGAATCCTTGGCGTCCATCGTGTAGCGGCTGGTGACAAAAGCCACCACGCCGCCGGGACGCACCTGGTCCAGCGCCTTGGCGAAAAAGTAGTTGTGAATGTTGAAATTCAGCTTGTCGTAGGCTTTGTCCCGAACCTGATACTGGCCGAACGGTACATTGCCGATGGCAAGGTCATAGAAATCACGTCTGTCGGTGGTCTCAAATCCCGCCACAGTGATGTCAGCCTTGGGATAGAGCTGCTGGGCAATCCGCCCGCTGATGGAATCCAGCTCCACGCCATACAGACGGCTGTTTCTCATTTCCTCCGGCAGCATACCGAAGAAGTTGCCCACGCCGCAGGACGGCTCCAGAATGTTGCCGGTCTCAAACCGCATGCGGCCCACAGCCTCATAGATGGCGCGGATCACCGTGGGGCTTGTGTAGTGGGCGTTGAGGGTGGACCCTCTGGCGGCGGCGTATTCCTCCGGGGTCAACAGCTCCTTCAGCTGGGCATATTCCTTGCTCCAGCTTTCCTTGTCAGGGTCAAAAGCATCCGCCAACCCGCCCCATCCCACATACCGGGAGAGGACTTGCTGTTGTTCCGGCGTTGCCTGCCCGGTGGTTTCCTCCAGGTATTTCAGCAACTTGATTGCCTCGACATTGGCCTGGAACTTGGCTTTGGGGCCGCCTTCGCCCAGGTGATCGTCAGTGATACGGAAATTCTCGGCGGTGCGACGCAGATTAGCCTTGTATTCCTCATAAGAGGCTTCCTCGGCAGCTTTGACATTGGGGAAGGTCTGCCACCCGCCGTTGACCTGGATGGAAATGGGATGTTCGTCCAGCACTTCATCCTGGGCCTTATCCGGCTCGACGGGGGCAGGCGGCTCCGGCTCATTGGCCCGCAGGGTCTGAACCACCACATCATAGGGCAGATGGTTCTTGTCGCCCGGATAGACGGCCACAGTCTCGGTGTGATAAGCCGGGGTTTCGACAGACGGTTCGGGGCGTTCCTGTCCGGCGGCTTCCTCCGCTGCAATTCGCTGGGCATCGGCCATGACCTGCTGAACAAAGGGGTCGTTATCCAGCTTTTCCGGGTCCACCACATGCCCGTCCACAATGCCGCGCTGGGCCAGGGCCTCCCGGATGGCGATGGGGTCAACATCGTCCAGATTGTCCTGCTCGACCTGGGTGTAGAAACGCTCCTCCTTAATGAGTTGGGCGATCCGGCGCTGCACCTTGGGCCAGGGCAGCATCGTTCCTTCGGGGCTTTCCGGTCGGACTGCAAACGGGGTTTTACCGTCGCCGCCGTCAAACTCATGGGCCAGCCACGCAGCGGTGTCTTTCTCCCGCGCATGGTCTTTCATGTAGCGGACAACGGCGTGTTTGCTTTCGATTTTACCGTTCCAGTCCTGGATAGCCCGGTCAATGTCATTGTCAGAGAGCGGGCGCAGCAGCTCATGGAGCTTGGGATAGGTTTCGTCTGCCACTTCACGGTGCAGCCACTGGCGAAATTCCGGCACATCAGAGAATAGGCGGATCAGCTCTATATCGTGGGAATCAAGAATGGCGCGGCGCACAGCAGCATTACACTCGATCATCGCGTTTTCATAATCACTGTGACCGCAGGCGTTTCGGTATCTGACATCCTGGGTAACAACCTCCAACACGATTGGCTTGTATTGCGCATATAGCTCCCGGAGGGTGGCGGCTTGGATGGCTTCTTCGTCCCGGAATGCCCGGAACCCATCAGCACCGTACTCTGCTTCGTGGTCGTTGATGTCCTGCTCGGCCTCATGGTCGATAGAGAGGACAGAATACTCCCGGCGCTGGGCGCTGCCCTTCAAGGCGGCGGAGACTGTCACATCATGCTTGGCCCGGAGCTGTTCCAAGTACTGCTCCAGCCGGTTTGCCGGGAACCCGCACATCTCTACACGGCCACCGCCAGGGATAGCACGTGAGACCAGTTGCAGCCCCAGCTCTGGCGCGGCTTCTTTGGCATCCTCGCCGTACAGCTCGAAGAAATCACCCATCTGATACAGGACCATATCATCCGGGTGGCGCTCCTTGACGCCGTTGTATTCCCACATAGTCGGGTCCGGGTCCAGCTGCGGCTGTTCCTGGGCAAAAGAAAAAGCAGAGGATGTTTTCACATTCTCTGCTTCATTTATTCTTTGGATTTGTTCAGCTTCGGAGAGGAACAGGTTTAGGGTCAGCTGTTGATTAGCTCCGCCATCAGAATCTCCTCCGCCTGGGCCTTGCAGGTATTCATCAGGCCCACCCAGCGCATCGGATCGAGGGCTTTCAGCTCCTCCGTCGCGCCCGCCGACTCCGCCAGCCGGGGCATCATCTGCTCCAGACGGCTGTTCGCCGTCTCGTCGATCTCGATGAGGTGCGGGTACAGCTTCTCGGTCAGCAGCAGCTGGTTGTAGATCAGGGGCCGGTGTTCCTTCAGGTACGCTTTCCGCATCCTGCCGTACTTGCCCAGGGGCTTCTCCGGCTGTTCGCTCAGGCTCAGGTCGGGAACCAGGTAATCGCCGTTCCTCGTGTAAGTCAGGTTGTTCTCCATGTGTAACGCTCCTTTCCGCGAGTTGCTCACGCTCATAATGTTGGACGGTGACGCCGATCTGCCGCAGCACCTGCTGGTTGATCTGGCTGACCGCCGCTCCCAACGCCCCAACCGTGGCCGGGGTATTGAAATCGAAAATCGGCATGAAGTCCTCATGCTGGAAATATTGTTCCGTATCCAGCCCACAGCGGGACATCAGGGCATAGGCGATGCTGACGGTGGCGGCGGACTTAAATTGGACTTCGATGTTGTAATCATCGTACTCCGCGAGGAACGAACCGTCAACGATGTAGCGGAAGTCCTGCTGATGCTCGTCCCAATACTCACTGGCCAGTTTTCCGGCCACATCGGTGAGCTGCTGGGCAAGATCGTCACCAGCAACGCCGTAGTTGCGCTCCAGCATGGCCGACACAGGCCCGATGTGCTGTTCCTCCAGCTGCCACAGCCAGGGGGATCGGGAATGCTCACGGGTGCCGGTATCGGAAATATCGAACACGTAGCGCAGCCGAGGCCTGTCGCCGGAATCGTCCACCAGGGCGATCCCCTTGGAGCCACGGCGCACATACCGGCCCATTTTCTCGTTCCACAGGTCGTACTCGGCGCAGGCGGTGGCATCCGGGCGCTGGGCGTAAATCATCATCTGTTCATGGAACGGATATTTGTAGAGGCGGGCGGCGGTAGTAAGAAAGGCCGTCCATTCCTTCCAGCTGCCCACAAGCCGGGTCGATACCTGTTCGGCCATCTGCCGGTAAGATTCAGCTTTGGATGGCATGGTTTTCTGTCCTCCCTTCATGTTAAATAGAAACGGGGCGGCACATCAGGCCGCCCCGCTGGGTCTTGGTGTGGTTCTTACTCGTCGAAATCCGGGTACAGCTCCAACTCGGCAAACTCGGCGTCGCTCATGGCCTGGAGCTTACCCAGAGCGCTGTCGGTCAGCTCCCGCAGCTCGGCTTCCTCCGGCGAAAGCTCACCGCGCATCTCCGTCAGGGCGTCGATCAGCCCGGTACGGCTGCCGGTGTTGTAGATACAAAGCAGGTTCGTTTCCTCAAAAGTGAAGTTTTCCATTTCAAATCTCCCTTTCTGCGCTCTTTTTGGGCGCTGTCTTTTTGTGTTCCGCCTTGGGCTGGCTTTTCAGCTGCTCCATGACGGACTTTTTCTTTTCCCGGTCCTCCCGGTGGGCGGCGGCAGCCAAATCCATGAGAGAGATAGGCTGGCCGCTGCGGGCCTGCTGTTCTAACTGGGCCACTGTCGGCTCTTTGGGGCCGTTGTTGATGATGCCGTCGATCATGCCGTAGTCATCCTCCACGGCCATTTCCACATTTTTCAGCGGATTGTCCGGCAGGAATCCGAGAATCTCGGTGAAACCAACGCTGTCACAGTAATAACAGGATACCTGACCATTCTGCCGGATGGCAACGATGTCACTGACGCTCATAGACGGACTGTGAAAATCCACAGGTTTTTGCAGATTGAACCGCTCGTACAGTCCTTCCAGCTGCTCTATGGTACTGCCAGAACCGTCCAGAGGGGCGGTGTAGATCAGGTCATAGTTGTTCCGGTCCACAGTCAGATTGTGCGATGTCAGCCAATCCAGATTCATAAAGCGCACATTTTGCGGATCATCTTGGCTCACCTGATAAATGGCAAAACAGTTTCCCTTATGGGAAAGAAACGCCTGCTCACGTTCCTGCTGATGCTCCTGGCGTTCCGCTACTTTTTCGTGAAACTGCGAACTTTGCTCCCATTCGTCACGGGCTACAGCGAAAATCCCATCGTGGGCATCCAGATCGGTGGTATCAAAAGCCATCGCCGGATTCTCGCCCTCCTGGATGATATAAACGGTCAGGTCGCGTTCCATCAGCTCATAGGCCCACTCTTTGGAGAGGGGCAGAAGGTCGCTGTCCATACAGCTGCATTTCTTCAGATCATCCTGGGTCAGCACCGGGTCCGGCATGGGATACTCGTCCAACGCCTGCTCCTGGGCGTCCGGCAGCTGGGCGGCTGCGGTTTCTGCGGTCTGCTGGCTGACCTGTTCCTGCATCTGCTGGGAGGCCGCCTCCTGCAAAGTCTCGATCATGGACAGTGAGGCATACTTGATGGACTTGCCGCCCAGCCCCAGGTTCTCGCAGATATGGCTGACCGCTTCGGAACGGCCTATGTCGGTCCCATCCAGCTGGCCGCCGTCCAGCTGCTTCATGGTTGCCACATCGTAGAGCGTGTAGTCCCAGCCGGTGTCGCAGGGCTGAATATGGAGATAGGTGGTATCGTCCAGCACCAGCAGGGCCTCCCGGTACTCGGCGCTGGGCTGGGATACTTCTTCCACAGGGGCTTTTTCCTCCGCAGTCTGCTGGGGTGCCTGCTCCGGTTCCGGGGCGGCGGTCAGGTCAATGCCGCGCTCCTTGCAGATTTCCTTGTAGTGCCGTTCAATGTCGTTAATCAGCTGGCAGGAGGTCTTGTTGATGGTCTCCAGGCTGGTCCGCAGTTCCTTCAGCTCCTTGTCTTTCGACCAGGAAGCAATGTATCCGAAGCTGTTTTCGCCGGTCTGGATACCGAAATACTGGCAGACTGCATAGGAAATGCTCTCGGCCTCCACTTCCTCGGTATTGCGGTTCTTGGCGGCCTGTTTTACCGCCGTCAGATCTTCCTCCACCTCTAGCCGCCACTCAAACCTATTCTCGTCCACATAGCGCCAGCCTTCCTCGGCGGCGGCCTGTTCCGCCTCCGCTTCGGTGGAAAAGTCCAGGCGGAAGTCATGCTTGGTGCCGCCCTCACTCACCATCACGATTTTCCAAGACTGCTCCACTTCATATTTCTTCGGGTCGTGGAGCTTGCTGTGAGCAACCTCATGGACGGCAGCGGAAACGGTCTGCACCTCGCTCATACCGTCTCGGATGGCGATCCGCTGCTGCTCGGAGGAAAAATAGCCGTCCATGTTCTCAGCCATTGGCTCAAACTCGATGGGGACCGGGGCGGAGCGCCGCACCGCCTCCAGGAACGCCTCATAGTGAGGCACCGTCCCGGACAGGCTGGAGGCCAGCTCCGGCAGGGGCTTTCCGTCCGTCTGCGAAACATCAAACACCTTCACCGGGCGGAACATGGGGATTTCGATTTCCTTTTCCTCCATGACGGCCTTGCCATCCGCATCCAGAATGGGAGCCTGGGTGTCCGGGTCGCGCTTCATTTCCTCAATTTTCTTTTTGTAGGGCGTAGGGGCGATAATGGTGATGCCATGCTCGCCCTTTTTTACATGACGTGAAAACTGGTTTTTCCACTTGTTGAACCCGGCCACCAGGGTGGCGTCCGGGCGCTGCATATAGATAAGCATGGTGTTGTTGACGGAGTAGCGGTGGAACTTGGACATGACGGACAGGTAGCGCATATACTTCTCGCTCTCAAACAGCTCCTTGATGCCCTGTTCAATGCCCGCTGTGATCTCCTGCAATCGTTCCCGGTTGGTGGGCTTATCAGCCATGAATTTCACTCTCCTTTCCAAATTGGCGATTTCTGATTGATGTTCGGCAATCCACAGTCTTTGTTCATCGGGGGTATCCTCCAGGAAAAAATCCAGCAGATAGCCCGTGTAGTCCTTTTTCTGAATTGCCTCCATAAAACGGGGATGGGGATTTTCTTCCGGGTTTTTTGGGGAATAGTCGGTTTCCCACTTTCTCAGTAGATGATAGTAGTCAGCCAGGACACGAAAGGCATGGTCCCGATCCTCTTTGAACTTCTGTGCCTCGGTTTTCTGCCGGACATAGCGCCTTCGGGGAGGGGCCTGACTGTCATAAGCCAGGCCAAAATCCTGGGCCAGCTTCTCGACGGCCTCCTTGGGAGACAGATTGTAGAGTCGTGCGGTGAAGTCGATCACATCGCCAGTGGCTCCGCAGCCGAAGCAGTAGAAGTATTCCTCGTTCAGCTTCATGCTGGGATTTTTGTCATCGTGGAACGGGCAGCAGGCCATGCCGCTCCGGTTGACCTCGATCCCATACATCTGCGCCGCCTCCCGGACAGTGACAAACTGCTTGACGGCCTCAAAGACACTCTCGGCCATGCTTACTCGCTGCCCCTCTTGGGAGTGGGCGGCCTGTACCCGGCAGCCTTGGCCCGTTCACTGGCCGCCTTGCGGCGCTGGTTGCTGTACGGCTCCCGGACGGACACGCAGCGTTTGGGAACCGTGAAGGTCTGCCGGTCCTTTTTTACGATTTGGTCCGGGTATTTCTCTGCCAGCCGCCGCAGCTTCTCCAGCAGACGGGGGTCATGGGTATAGACCTCGGCGGCAGCCTCGGCCTGGTTGTAGAGGATGATGGTTTCCTGTTCATAAAGGGAGAGCTTCATCGTTTGCCGCCTTTCTGCCGGTCAAACGCCAGCTTGAAATTGGCGTACTTCCCATCGTCCTCTAGCACCACGGTGGCGTCGTAGGTCTTTCCGGTTTTCTCGGAATACAGGCCGGTCACATGGGCGCGGCCATCTTTGAGCAGTGCCGTCACGATGGCCTTGGTGGGCTGCTTGCGCTTCAGCTCCCACCACTTGTTGTTTTTCCAGATGGCGAATTTGCAGCCCTCGTTCTGACAGAAGAAACCCTTTTGCAGCTCCGCCACATCGTCGCCGCAGCGGGGGCATTTGCCCACCACTTCGCGGGGCGGCGTGAACAGGTACTCGGTCCCCTTGATGACCTGATAGGTCCTCACCAGCTCCTGGAGCATGGCGCTGATCCCGGCCATAAAGTCCTCCGAGGCCAGCTCGCCGCGCTCGATCTCACCTAGCCGGTACTCCCACTCAGCGGTCAGCAGGGGCGATTGCAGCTGCTCCGGCAGCACGGTGATAAGGGACACCGCATCATGGGACGGCAGGAGCTGCACGGTTTTCTTACTCTTTTTGCGCTCCAGAAAGCCGGTGGACACCAGTTTTTCCAGGATACCGGCGCGGGTGGCCGGGGTCCCCAGCCCCTTGCGCTCGGCATTGTCCGGCATATCGTCCTTCCCGGCAGTCTCCATCGCAGAAAGCAGCGTATCCTCGGTGAAGTGCTTGGGCGGGGTGGTCTTGCCCTCCTTGACAGCAGCATCGGAGAGAGGAAGCGTCTGACCTTCAGACAGCTCCGGCAGGGCCTTGTCCTCGGTTTCCGGCTCCGCATCTTTCAGGCCGGCGCGGTAGGCAGCGTCCAGCGCCCGCCAGCCAGGTTGTATTACCGTGCGACCCTTGGCAGTAAACTCCGCACCGGCGCACTCCACGACAACGGCGGTTTCCGCAAAGGTATAGGGCTGGGCCACAGCGCACAGCAGCCGCAGGGCCACCAGCTCCAGCACCGCCTTTTCACCCACCGGCAGGCCGGACAGGTCTGCACCCTGGAGGTTACGGGTGGGGATCACCGCATGGTGGTCGGTCACTTTCTTGTCGTTGATGACCTGGGCAGCATTGCAGGCAAGCTCCATACCATCGGCAAAGGACAGCGCCCCAGCGGTGAGCCGGACCAGCTCCGGCAGACTCGCCGCCATATCCGAAGTCAGGTAGCGGCTGTCCGTCCGGGGATAGGTGCAGAGCTTCTTTTCATACAGGTTTTGCAGATAGTCCAGGGTTTGCTGGGCCGTATATCCCAACAGCCGGTTGGCGTCCCGCTGGAGGGTGGTCAGGTCATAAAGGGCGGGCGGCTTCTCAGATTTGTCCTTGCGCTCCACCTGTTTCACTGTGGCAGCCGCACCCTGGCAGGCCGTTTTCAGCTGCTGGGCGGCGGCCTTGTCTGCCATGCGCTCCCCGGAAACGGTGAAGCCGGGCAGCTCCAGCGTGACCGTGTAAAACGGCACCGGTTTGAAGGTGTCAATCTCGGCCTCCCGCTGGACGATGAGGGCCAGCGTCGGGGACATGACGCGCCCGATGTTGAGGGTCCGGTGGTACAGCACCGAAAACAGCCGGGTGGCGTTGATACCCACCAGCCAGTCCGCCTTGGCGCGGCAGAGGGCCGCATCCCTCAGGCCGTCATAGTCCGCGCCGGGGCGCAGGTTCGCAAAGCCCTCCCGGATAGCCGAATCCTCCATACTGGAAATCCAGAGCCGCTTCATGGGCTTCTGGCAGCCTGCCAGTTCGTAGACAGCGCGGAAGATCAGCTCGCCCTCGCGTCCGGCATCGCAGGCGTTCACCACCTCGGTCACATCCGGGGCGTTCATCAGCTGTTTCAGCACATCAAACTGTTTCTTCTTGTCCTTGCCCACCACCATCTGCCAATGCTCCGGCAGAATGGGCAGATCGTCATAGCGCCACTTGGCGTAGTCTGGGTTATAGGCGTCGGCATCCGCCAGCCCAGCCAGGTGGCCCACACACCAGCTCACCCGCCAGCCGTTCCCCTCCAGATAGCCGTCCTTGCGGGCGGCGGCCCCGATCACGACGGCCAGACTTTGGGCAACGGACGGTTTTTCAGCGATTACCAGCTTCATGGTTTTTCATCCTCCTTTCCCGCAGCCATGCGGTCAGCTGCCGGTGGCAGAATCCCACGCAGGGCTGAACGTCACGGTAATTCCCACAGCCATAACAGGGGTGGCCGGGAGATAAAGAGGGAGAGCGGGAAGATTCCTTCCCGCCCTCCGGCCTGCGTGTCATCATGCGTTCATAGGGGCTGTCGGTGAAGCGGGTCAATCCGCCTTGTCCTCGCTTTCCTCGTCGCCGCCCCCGTCAGCGTCCGGCTCGTCGGATTCCTCACTTTCCCAGGGGGCCTCATCCTCCTGGTCGGTATCGTCCTCGCCGTAGTCGTAATCGTCCAAATTGTCGCTGCCCTTGGTCTTGGGCTTATTCTTGATGAATTTGAAGTAGGCAAAGGCACCGCCGCCGCCCAGCAGGGCCAGCACCGCCAAAAGCAGGGCCGGATTCAGCCCCGTTGCGTTCTGCGCCGGTTCCTCCAGCTCCGGAGTTTCCTCCGGGGTTTCCGGTTCCGGCTCCTTGCCCGTACAGCCGCTCATATTGGTAGCGCACACCGGGCAGGCTGTATTCACCGCACCAGCCACACATTTCTCCGTACAGGTACAGGTGGCGGGCTGCTCCTGGGTGGTCTGGCCGTCTTCCATCAGCGCCATCAGGTCCGCCTCGTCCACTTGGTTCAAGAAGTGGACGGCGGTTTCCTTGTCCTCGTTGGCCCGGTCAATGAGGATGTAGAAGTAGTTGCCCGCCTTGGTGGTGACGGTGATGAGCTGCTTGTTGCCGCCGAAATCATCCACCAGGGCAGCGTTGCCCTCTGGGGTCAGGGCCGGACTGTCCTCGGTTTCCTCCACCACCACATTGGCGTCGTTGGTGGCGTCCTCTGCCGGGAGCTGGTCCGTCCCCTGGGCAAAGGCGGTCACGGAAAGGCCCATCATCAGCACCAGGGCGGCGCAGAGGGCCGAAAAGGTCTTGAAAATTCTCTTATTCTTCATGGTCGGTGTCCTCCTGTTCGTCGTAATCAGTGGAAGCAGCGGCCATGCTGGGGACCGTGCCGCCGGAGAGCATGGCGTTCAGCTGCTCCGGGGTCAGCCGCAGGGCGCGCACCATCTGGACAATCTCCAGGTTCTCCGCCTCGGTTTTCTGCGCCTCCAGGGTTTTCAGCTTGTCCTGGTACTCCGCGATCTTCTCGCGGACCTTGGCAATCTCCTGGTCAATACGCTGGATTTTGTTCTTAGCCATTTCAATCACTCCTTTTCTCATAAATCGGCCTTACCAGTTCATCAGGCCGTAGCCCTTGATACACTCATAGGTCAGGGAATAACTCTTGATCTTGCAGGCGTCGCCGGAATTGCCCTCCACGGTGTAGACCCGGCTGCCGTCCGTGCCGACCACAAGGCCCACATGGTCGGCGCTGCCATCCAGGTCCCAATCAAAGAAGATGGCGTCGCCGGGGGCGATGTTGGCGTAATCACGCCCGCCCCATTGTCCGTGAGACTGGAACCACGGAACACCCTGGGACTGGCAGGCGGCAAAGCGCGGCTCGGACAGCCCCATCTGGCCGTAGCACCAGGACACGAAGCAGGCGCACCACTCCACACGGGAGCTGAAGCCGTACCAGCTCCAGTAGGGCTGACCGCCCACATTGCCCACCTGACTTTTGGCTATGTCCACCACGGCCTGATTGCCGGGGCGGGTGCCGTTGACAAATACCACGCCGGTCAGGTCCTCGGAATTGCTCATATCCGGGGAGCCGCCGCCGAAGATCAGCGGCTTGTTGCCCAGCGTCTGCCGATACACCTGATACATCTCCAGCTGATCCGGCGTCAGTAGCTCCGAAGCCACAGAGGATATGGGCTTGCTGGTGAGCTTCACATTCAGAATGTAATACTCATACGGAACCTCCTCGGTGGTTGTCTCGCCGGTCACAGGGTCCGTGGAAGTTTCGGTGCGGTATCGTATCTCCACTTCCTCGGTGAGCGTCAGTTCATACTGTGCGTCGAATACACGCTCCAGCTCTGCCTGGGCGCTCTGCCGGGTGTAGCCCTGCAAGACAGCGGACAGGTAGGCCGCCAGCTCATGGGGGTCATGCCCGATCATATCGAGGTCGTAGCGGTACTCGTCATACCCCGGATGGCTGCTTTCAATGTTGTCGATTTCGGCTTGCAGCGCCGCTTCCTTGGCAGCGTAGTCCGCCTCCACCGCCACCAGCTCCGGGTCATCCGACGGATAGGTGGTGCCGGACACCACAGAACCGATGCTCTGCGCCATCATGGAACAGGAGGACATGGTGTTGAGCAGCATACAGACCAGCAGGAAGATCGCGCCCGCAATCAGAAAGCCCTTTTTGTGGCGCATGACGAATGCCCCGGCCTCCTGTGCTTTTTCCTTGACCGTCTTGGCGGCCTTGCCGGTCTTTTGGGCTGCGCTTGCGGTATTCCCGGCAGCTTGACCGGCGCGCTTGGCGGCAGCGTATTCCTTTTTGATGGCCTGTTTCTGCTGCCAGCGGGAAATGGGGTTGCTGGCAAACTGGGGATTTTCCCGCAGGGACTTCTGATACAGGGCGTTCACATTGGCCTTTTCCAGTTTCTGCTCGGCCTGGGCTGCCTTGCGGTATGGCTTCAACTTGTGGCTGCGGTAGCCCTCCCGAACCAACCGTGCGCCGGTCTCAGCAGCCTCCTCGGACTTGTGGGCGCTCTCCACGCCCACATTGTCCTGTTCGGTCTCCCGGATTTCCTTGTGAACTTTCCCCAGGGCGGCATTGGCGGGGGTATCCCGCACCGCATGGGACAGCTTGGAGGGCGGCTTCTTCTTGTCCTCCAGCACCAGCTTGGTGGTCACTTTGCCGGTCTCCGGGTCCACCGTCTTTTGCCGGACCTGCTTTTTGGGGATTTTAGCCTGCGCCTTATCCGCTTTGGCGGCGGCCTTGTCCGCCTTACGAATGGGCTTCTCCAGCGCCGGGTCAGAGCGTTCCTCGTCTGTAAAGCGCAGGCGCGGTTCCTTATTCAAACCATTCCCCCAGCATGAGGGAGGCCGTCATGTAGCGCAGCTCCACATAGACGACCAGCCCCACAGGGTCACGGGAGGGGTGCTGGAGCAGATGGGCGTAGATCTGCGCCACCACATTTGCCAGCAGCTCAGACTGCCCGCCCTCGAAGATGACGATGGCCGGGACGCCGTTCATGGCGCACCAGATTTCCGTCAGGCGCAGCAGGCCCGCCTCGCCGTCCTCGTTCAGCTCCGCAGCCTGATCCGCCGCCGTGCGGGTCTCGCTGACGGCATCGGCCAGCTCGGTGAGCAGCTGGGTGCGCTCACCCTCTAGGGCATCGTCAAAAAACATCATGGTATTCAGTTCGGTGTTGGGTTTCATGGTCATTCATCCTCCTTTTTCAGTTCCTGGGGTTTGGTGGTCATAATGCGGTACAGCTCGGTGTTCTTCGGGAAATGGTCCACGAAAGGCAGGATCGTGGAGCCATAGAACAGCAGGCCCTCGCCCTCGCTGGAGTGGGTCACATAGCTGAGCTGGTGCGGGGAAATGCCCAGCTGTTTGGCGAGAATCTGCCGGTCCCCGCCCGCCTGGTTGAGCATATACACGAAGTCGGAGTTCTCAAAGATGTTCTCCACCTCGCGGGAAGAAAGCAGGTCTTTGACATTCTGCGTGATGCCGGTGGGGATGCCGCCCCACTTGCGGAACCGCTTCCAAATCTCCACCGTGTAGGCGGCGGTCTGTTCCTCTTTCAGAAGCAGGTGCATCTCGTCGATGTAGTAGCGGGTGGACTTGTGAGCGGCGCGGTTGATGGTGACGCGGTTCCACACCTGGTCCTGGACCACCAGCATACCGATCTTTTTCAGTTGCTTGCCCAGCTCCTTGATGTCATAGCAGACAATGCGGTTGTTGATGTCCACATTGCTCTGGTGGTTGAACACATTGAGGGAGCCGGTCACATAGATTTCCAGTGCCGTGGCGATGTACTGTGCCTCTTTTTCCTCCTGTGTCCGCAGCAGGTTGTAAAGGTCCTCCAGGATAGGCATATTCTCCGGGCGGGGGTCATTGAGGTAAGTCTGATAGACCAGCCGCACACAGCGGTCAATGATGGTTTTCTGCACCGGCTGCAGGCCCTCTTTGCCGCCCACAATCAGTTCGCACAAGCTGAGAATGAAGTCAGACTTGAGGGACAACGGACTTTCATCGTCCGAGTAGTCCAGGTTCAAATCCATCGGGTTGATGTAGTTGGTGGAGGTGGGCGAAATCTTGATGACTTGCCCATGCAGGCGCTCCACCAGGGGCGCATACTCGGCCTCCGGGTCACAGATGATGATGTCATCATTGGTGAGCAGGAAACAGTTGGCGATCTCGCGCTTGGCGCTGAAGGACTTGCCGGAACCAGGGGTGCCGAGAATCAGGCCGTTGGGGTTTTTCAGCAGCTTGCGGTCCACCATGATGAGGTTGTTGGACAGGGCGTTGATCCCGTAGTACAGCGCCTCTTTGCCGTTCTGGAAAAGCTCCTGGGTGGTGAACGGAACAAAGATAGCCGTGGAACTGGTGGTCAGCCCTCGCTGAATCTCGATCTGATTGAGGCCCAGGGGCAGCGCGGACATCAGCCCTTCTTCCTGCTGGAAGTCCAGCCGGGTCAGCTGGCAGTTGTACTTCTGCGCGATGGAGCTGGCCTGGAACACATTGTTGCCCAGCTGCCGGGGATTGTCCGCCGTGTTCAGCACCAGGAAGGTCACAAGGAACATTCGCTCGTTCCGGCTCTGCAAGTCCTGCAAGAGCTTCTTGGCCTCGGCACCGTAGGTGGCGAGGTCGGACGGGATAATGTCCATGTCATATCCAGCGCGGACGGCCTTTTTCTGTTCCTCGATTTTAGATTTATCCAGGTCGGTGATTTTCCGTTTGACCGTCTTGATGGCCTTGATCTGGTCTACGGACTGGATATGCAGGCTGACGATCAGAGAGCTTTCCATATCCAGAAAATCAGCCAGCATCCGGTCATTCAGCTCCGGCGCGAGAATCTGCAAAAAAGAAACAGTCCCGTATTTTTTACCCATACGGAACTGCTTGCCGGTGCGGAACTCGAAGCCGGACGGTGCGATGAAATCCTTGGTGGACAGACCGGACGAAGCCAGCCACTCCCATTCAAAGCGGAACGGCACCTGTTCATCCATGTGGAAAATGCCGTGAAGCTGTGCCAGCCGCGCCTTGCCGTCCAGGGTCTCGGCGGCCACGCCCAGGCGCTTGAAGTTGTTGAGAATGTCGGTCTCAATGCGCTCCAGACGGGGCTTGGCGGCCTTGAGGCTGTCGGCGTCGATGCCGAAAGTCAGGTACTTGGTCTTGATAAGACCGTTGTTGCCTCTTGCCAGCTGGTTTTGCAGCATGGTGGTGTACTCCACCCGGATGGTGTCAAAATCATCCCCCTGGAGAGGAATGTTGATGGCGTGGGCAAAGGTTTCCTCAGAGGCCGCCAGGTTCAAAAAGGACAGCTGAAACTGAATGGAACTGTCGAAGTAGTTGAGGAAATCGCACCAGCCCTCGAAGATTGCTGTCTTGTCCTCATTCTGCGAGAGCTGATAGTTGATGTCTTGGAACTGGATGGTCTTGGTGTAATGGCTGTCTGCCACCCGGCAGATACCGTCCGGCCACATCCGTTCATAGGGGATGCTGTCCTGAGCCGACTTTTCTTTTCGGTCCGTGCGGTTGGCGCGGGCGATGGCGGTCTCGATCTGCTTTCTGTCGGCACGGGACAGCTTTTTTATCTTTTTCTGATTAACTGGCTGCGCGGTCTTTTCGTCTTTTCCGAACAGCCGGTGCAGCCAGCTTTTGATTGCCGTGAACAATGTCATACACCTCCTTGTCGAGTTTTTCCTGCCGTTCCAGAACGGCATAGAAGTTGTTGGTCTTATACGGGCGCTCCTTGGGCCGGATGACGGCCACCTTGATGATGTTGCCCACGATCTTTTCCAGGGGCTGACCGTGCTTCTCATACATCGCCAGCATGAAGAAGGGCAGCATGACCAGCATCATACACATGGCAGCCACGCTGTTTCCCACAGGCCCCCGGAGCAAAAAGAAAAGCGGTACGCCGATGAGCGCCCCGCCGCCGAAGCAGACCAGCTGCCTCTTGGTCAAGTTGAACGCGACCTTGGTTTTGACTTTCGTCAGGTCTTTGGGTACGGGTACATAAGCCATTGGGATTACCTCCTTCTTTATGGAAATGAAATCGAGCTGTCTACTTCGTTGCCCCACGCATCCCATCCCGGTGCGGTTTGACGGGCAAACAGCTCAATGCGCGGCAAATCACCCATGAGTTCCACAATGTGATCCCTAACAATGTCGGGTTTCTTGCTGTGCTGCTCAACAGGTGCAAAAACCAGCTGCCGGACGCTGGCGCTCTTTCTCTTGGGTTTTCCTTTCACAGCCAGCAGACAAATCTCAGCGTTGCTTCGCGTCCACCAGCCAAGGCCCAAGAAGAAACCGCTGCCGGATTTATTCTGCTTGAGCCAGACAAACGCAAAGGTTTTGAAAGTGAATCCCCACGCCGTAATGAGTTTCAGCGCTTCGGGCAGTTTGGGAAAGGTACACCACAGAAACAAAACACTTGTATCGGCTGCCAGCGTAGATACCGGAAGCTGGTACAGCTGTTCATCCGGCATGGTTGGGTAATGGTTTTGGGCTGCCCCGCTTACTTTGCCGCTCCGGTAGCTCCAGGGAGGATCTGCATAAATGATTTGATATTTCCCCATACAGACCCTCCTTAGTGTGCATTGAACACGGACTTTACAAGGCTTCCGGTCTTAAAGAGGGTAAAGCACAACAGGACCGTATAGCCCACACAGCTCCAGATGGCCATAATGATGTCGGATTCGGTGGCGATACTCTGCACCAGCACGGCGTAGATCGCCACACAGACAATAATGAGAAATGCCTGGAAGCCCAGAGCAATCAACGAGCGCAGATAGTTCTGCCCCATGCCGCCCCATTCTTTGCCCATCATAGTGGCCATAGGGATGGGGGCCACCGAGGTCACAAGGTAAATCTCAATCATACGGCCATAGATCACGATAAAAATGCAAATGTAAAGCGCCCACATGGTAATGCCGATAAAGAGCGACTGGAACCACAGGCCGAACAACGGCCCCAGGTCCATATCCATCAGCCGGGATTCCATATCGGTCAGGACAGAGGAGATGTCGATGGAAGCGTCGGAACCGATGATACCCGCCGCCTGCGCCACCACGCTTTGGGCGGCGTCAAATACGCCCATCACGATGTCCCATGTGTTGGAGACAATGATAATGGCGGCGGCAGATTTGAACACCCACTTGAAGATCATCCAGGTGTCCACATCATGCAGGTTGTTTCTATCGGTAATCATCTGAATCAGCTCCAGCGTCATCACGATAGCCAGGATCACGCCAGCAATCGGCACCATGATGGAGTTGGAGAGGTTCTGGATCATGTTGAAAATGCTTCCGTTCCAGCCCTGGGGGGTCTGGCCCACCTGCGTCGCAATGTCTGCGACCTGCTGGTTCACGCTGTCGAACATCCCCGATAAGTTGCTCATAATGCCACCTACCAACATTTCCTTGAGCCAGTCAGTAAGGGCATCGAGTAAGAAATCCATACGGTGTCAACCTCCTTTCAGCCGCCCCCGCTTGGGGGCAGGGGCGGCAAGGATTTCTTATGACAGCTTAACGACGGGAGCGATCAGACGGTGAACAGGCCGGAGAGCAGGGGCACGAGGACCACGCCGACCACGGCCACGCCAGCGCCAGCCATGAGCTGTTTCATGCCCTGGGACTTCGCGCCGGGGTTGTCATTGCCATAACCTTCCAGCAGGTTGATGACGCCCCAGATGCCGAGACCAGCGCCGAGGGCGATAACGAGGGTCTGAAGAACGGTGATAGCCTGATTGAAAAATGCCATAAATTATAGTTAGCCGGAATCATTTGAAAAGGTTGATTAGTCATGGTTCATAGGCATACAAAAGCCGGAGCAATCTGCCGCCCGGTTTCCGGGGGCTGATTCCGGCTGTCCTCCTTTTTTCATTATTTTTTGGTGATTGTCCGCTTTGTACGCCAATGGCCCCATCCGGGGCGGTTGAGGCGGGTAGATAAGATCACTCCTTTCACAGCGGAACAGATTTACGCGCCCTCTGCGTCTACTTCGTACACATCGTAGACCTCGTTGGGCTTGAGTTTGAGCCGTGTGGACAGGAACGCCTCGATGTCAAAGGCGTTCTTGGGGTCCGCGTCGGCGGTGTATGGGTAATTGGGGTGCTTGGTGATGTCGTACTTGTCCGAGAGGAAAGGCCGCACACCACGCAGCTGGAGGATGCACTTGCCGCCGTCCATGACGGCCAGTTCATCCTGGCTCATAAGCTCTTTGCCGAGTTTCTGATAGTTGAGGGAATGGGATGTTTCCCGCCCACGGTTCTCGCCGGTGTTGTAGGTGTCGATGGTCTCCTTGCCCAGCACAGCAGCCAGCTCCTTGAGGGTAGTCGGCTCCTTGCCGCCCAGGAAGATAGAGGTATCCATGTTGCCGATGATGGTGTCGGCGTTGTCCTTGTAAATAGCTTTGAGCTGGGATTGTGCCTGCAATACCAGGCAGGCGGATATCTCACGGCTGCGGATGGTGGCAACCAGCTTTTCCAGCCGGGGAATCTGGCCGATGTTGGCGCACTCGTCAATGAGGCAGCGCACATGGACTGGCAGCCGCCCTCCGTACACATCGTCCGCTTTTTCGCAGAGCAGATTGAAAAGCTGGGTATAGCACATGGAGATCAAAAAGTTAAAGCTATCGTCCGTGTCGCTCATAATGAGAAACAGAGCGGTTCGCCGGTCTCCCAGGGTGTCCAGCTCCAGCTCGTCATAGGAAGTGACCTCCCGCAGCTCCGCAATATCGAACACGGCAAGGCGCGCACCGCAGGAAATCAAGATACTCTTGGCGGTCTTACCGGCGGCCAGCTTGTACTTCTTGTACTGGCGGACCGCGAAGTGGTTGGGCTTCTCTGCCTCCAGCGCTTCAAACATCAGATCAACAGCGTTTTTGAACTCCTCGTCGTCCTCCCGAACTTCCATGCTGTTTATCATCTCGATGAGGGTGGAGAAATTCTGTTCCTCCACCGGGGCCTCGTAGTGGATATACCCGATGAGGGCGCAGTACAAAAGTGTCTCGGCTTTGACCCAGAAATCGTCCCCGGCCTTGCCCTCGCCCTTGGTGTTGGCGATCAGCGTCGTGACCAGCTTCAAGATGTCCTTTTCCGAGTGGATGTAGGCAAAGGGGTTATAGTGCATGGACTTCTTGAAGTTGATGGTATTGAGGACCTTGATCCGGTAAGGCTCATAGATGACCTTGCCGCACTTATCCTTCATGGGCTTGCCGTCCTTGCCCAGCTTGGGCGTCCCGCGCTGGAGCATCTTGCCGCACTCCACCAGGATGGTTCCTTTTGGGTCTGTCACCACATAGGAGCTGTGCATCTGCATCAGGTTGGGTTTCAGCCAAAACCGGGTCTTACCGGAGCCGGAGCCGCCGATTACCAGAACATTTTTGTTTCTGGCAGTCTTGGGGTCCTTGGGGCGGCTGTTCATGGTCAGGCTCTCAGTTTTCGTCAGAATCACATTATTCTGAAACACCGGGTCGATGTAAGGCGCGATGTCCTCATGGGTTCCCCATCGGGCGGACCCGTACTCCATGCCGTGCCGGTACTTCTTGGCGTTCTTGCTCTTGAGATAGACCGCAAGCCGCAGGCCAGCGCCGCAGCACAACCCCACCAGCAGGTCCAGAGGGTGCAGGCTGGGCCACCAGCTGGCCAGCGCCACCGGCAGCGTGGAGAAGAACGAGAGCATTTTTGCCGAAGCATCCGCACCCACTGCTATCCGCCATCCTTCACCGAAGTTGGTGGCGAACAGCCCCATCAGGAGATAGGGCAGGTTCAGCAAAAGGAGCTTCTTGATGTCAAGCTGCTTTTTCATCGTTCCAGCTCCTTCCGCTTGTTCCGATCCAAGACGGCGTGCTTTACCAGCTCTTTGAACTGGCTCAATTTTGCCAGCACGGACGGACGCTCGGATTTCTCCGCCTTTCTGACTTTTTTGCTGGTGTACTCGGTAAAGGCAGCAGTCAGGGCATCCGCATCCCGGCCCTTGAAAAAGATCAGGTATTTGGGCGGGGAGCTGCTGCGGTCCTTCTTCACTGCATAGTCCACACCGTATTTCCGGGCGATCTTTTCAAACTCCTTGATGGAGGGGTCGGTGATCTCGATGTTGGAAACGCCCTGGTTCTGGCCAATCAGCTGCTTTACCGTCTGCTTGCCGTGGGGAATTACAGGCGCATCCCGGCTTTTCTGCTTTTGCAGCTTCTTTTCCTTGCGGTGGGCAAGGTACTTGGTGATGGCGGCTTTCAGCAGCCGCCCGGTGAACTTTGTTCCGCTGACTACCAGCGTCAAAGTCCTGTTTTCCACTTCCTCCTGCATTTTTCTCGCCTCCTTTCCACGGATTTTGCAGGGGTGGCACTTGAATACTAAGGCGGGACCACCAGCCGCCGCAGCAGATATTTCATCATGGCAGACTCCTTTTAGCGCAGCTGGTCGGAGCGGTCATAGTACAGATGGCCCTGGCGCACCTTGGCATGGCTGAGAATCTTGATATGGCCCTTTTCCTGGTTCTCCAGGCTTTTCTGGTATCCGGCCTCCGTCAGAAACAGGCGGGTCCGTTCCCCTTTCCAGCCCACCGGAGAATCGTCGGTCAGCACATCGAAGATAATCATGTGCCGGGTATCCTCGGCAAACCGCTCCAAATCCATGTACTCATGGCCGTGATAGTTCTGCGCCCCAGCCTTAAGGCGCATTTCCTCCATCAGCTGCCCCATGGTTTTCCTTTCCGACATTGAAAAGCCTCCTTTCGCTTGCTCTTACACAACCATCAGAATCAAATCCCGCAGCTCGGCAAAATACAGCTTGCCTTGGGGCGTCACCAGCGTATAAGAGCCAAAGTGTCCATGGTTGTAGTAATCCTTCACACAGAACAGACCGTCGTTGGAGGGCTTCGCATAAGGCAGTACATTCCCGGATGCCGTGCGGTAGACAAACCGCTGTTCCAGCAGAAACCGGACAAACCGGCGCTCCGGCACAACCAGCTCTTTGGCGGTGGTGCGGAGGTTGGTGCTGTGATTGAGGTCGATGAACAGGTCATAAAAGGCGGCCTTGCTTTCCAGCAGGGCCTTTTCCTCACGCAGCGCCGCATTTTCTTCCCGCTCAGCCAGCAGTTCGGAACAGAGCTTCAGCAGCGCCTCCGGGGAGGTAGCCACTTCCCACAGTTTTTCCTTGGTCATGTAGGCTCCGTGCTTGCGGATGGTGGGCAGCACCTCGTCGAACACCCAGCGTTCAAACCGTTCCGCAGAGGGCAGCTTGCTGTGGACGATGAGGCGGTAGACATCGCCTTCGGGAATAAACAAGAGCTTTTGGATACCGCCATTTGTAGGGGCTTCCATTTTGGAAACCCCTTTGCAGTGAGTGTTTACCGCTTTGGTGGGTATCGCATACCCCAAAGCCCTCGCCACATCCGTTCCGCAGAACAGATACTTGCCGTTTTCCTCAATGACCCGGACAGAGCCGAACTCCGGGTTTTTGAAAATTTCCATCTGATTCATGTCGTGCCTCCTTTGGCATAAGAAAAGGCGGCCTCACCAGCCGCCTGCGTGCATATCGTGATTGACCTGAGCTGTGTAGTAATTGCTCACGGTTGTGGGAGCGTTGAACAACACGGTCAGCAGGTACTGCTTCATGTTGCGGATTTCGGTGGTATTGTTCCGCAGACATTCCATGACAAACTCGATGTGGGAGCAATCCAGCTTCAAAAAACGGGAGCGGACCACCTCATGAGGGAAGTCGCTGCCAGCGATCCGGGTGGTTTTCCGCTTGGCGCAGACGGTCTCCACCATCAGCTCCACAATCTCGTCCAGGTCCTCCCGGTAGGTGATAAACTCCCGGCACAGGTGGTCATACTCGATGTTCTCCAGAATCAAATCCCGATAACTTTCCATCTCTGTGAGCGACATCGCATCCCTTCCTTTCCGTTCCGGCAGCTGTGCTGCCGCTGGCTCCCGGAAGGGAATGGAATCGGTACTTGATCCATGAGTAATTGATTTTTGGGTATTTGATTTCTCTATATTTAATTCTGCGGGCTTTTCCGTATCCGGTTTATCCAGATACGGGTTTTCCGTATCTGGTGAATCCGTATCTGGTGCAGCCGTATCCGGCTGGGGCGTTTCCGGCTGTCGGGGCTGGGGCTGCTCATAGATGACATACTCGGTGTCGCTGATTCGGCCCTGCCGGTCCCGCAGCTGGTGGCGCACGATGTAACCGGCAGTTTCCAGCTCCCGCAGCGCACCGCCGATGGCGTCCACACCCTCCTTGCAGATTTTCGCAAGGCCACGGGTGGTATAGTTCCAGTCATCCGGCAGGGACAGCATCATGGAAAGCAGTCCCTTTGCCTTCAGCGACAATTCATGGTTCCGCAGGTGATGATTGCTCATTACCGTATAGTCGCGGGTTCTTTCAATCCGAAAGACCGCCATTGACTTCACTCCTTTCTGTTCTCAGGGTATGAAAAAAGCCACAATCTCTCGTGAAAAAGACTGTGGCGTTCAGCTGTTCTTGATTTTCGTGTTCTGCCAGGTCCGGTAGAGGCGCTTGGGCAGCGGCAACTGGGCAAACAACGATTCATGCCCCGAAAACGGGAGGGTCTGCAAAACTCGGTCAATGTCGGTGGATTCCATGTCATATTGGGACTGGCAGTTTTCCCGGATAGCATCCTTGATGCTCTGGACAGTACACATATTCATTCCTTTCCTTTCGTGGTAATGGCTGGTTTACGGGTGGCGGCGGCGCTTGTCCGGCTTGAAGTCGAGGACATGACCCTCGATCACGCGGGCATACCGCTTGATTTTGATTTTCCGGCGCTTCTGGCTCACGAGGGCGGCCTGATACCCGTCCTCCGTGAGAAACAGCCGCATTTCATCGCCGGGGCTGCCGTAGGAGCAGGGACGCAGGATGGAAAACTCGATCATCCAGCGGGTGTTGTCCTGAAAACGCTCCACGGCGAGAATGTTGTGTCCCTTCAGCTCACGGGCTGAAATATCCCTCATAGGCGGCTCCTTTCATCGTTCCTGGTCTCTCTGGCGCTTTTTCTGCCACGCTTCCAGCAACTTGATGATGGTTTCCTGCATACGCTGGGGCGTGTAGCTCTTGGGGAAATACTTTCGCAGGGTGTCGGAGGTGAAAGTCACCCGGTCCAAATCGCTTTTCTTTTCCTCACCCATGATGACGCGCATCATATCGAGGGTCAGATGCCCCTCCTGGCTGTATTTCTTGAGCCGCTGGGCTTGGGAGAGAGAGGGGGTGGCCTGTTCGCTGTCCATCGCATCCAGCAAGTCCCGCTGTTCCTCTTTTTTCAAAAAGGACAGCTCATAAGCCGGGTTGAGCGCAATTTTCTTCTCATCCACCATATCCAGCAATTCGGGAATCAGCTCTGTCAGACGGATGTACCGCTTGATCTGCGACTTGCTATCCGGGCTGTTCTCAGCGATTTTTTCTGCCGCAGTCAACTTCGGCCCAACTTGGGCCGAAGTTAAATCTGTTCTGGCCCCTTGGTGCTTGACGGCCTCCAGCTTCATCTTGTAGGCAAAGGCTCTCTCGCTGGGAAGCAAACTTTCCCGCTGCAAGTTGCTGTCCACCATGATGATGGTGGCGGCATCATCGTCCAGGTCCCGGACAATGACCGGCATGGTTTCTTTCTCGGCCAGCTCACTGGCCCGGTGTCGCCTGTGACCGGCCACCAGCTCATAGCCGCCCTCCGGGTCCGGGCGGGCAATCGCCGGAACCAGAACACCGTACTGCCGAACACTGTCGGCGGTCTCCATCATGGCTTCGTCATCCTTGACTTTGAAGGGGTGGTTCTTGAAAGGATGCAGTTCAGACAGCGGGATTTCCCGTACTTTCTCCAGCTTTGCATCCTGGCGGCTTTCCTCGGTGGAAAACAAGTCATCGTATGGAGCCAGCTCTACTTTTTTCGCGCTGCTTTTCAAGTTTCATCACCTCCTTGGTCAGATTTTTGTACCCCTCGGCCACCTTGCCATTGGGGTCGTGGGCAAAAATGCTCTTGCCCTCGGCGCTGATTTCCTTTGCCCGGACGGAATGGGGAATCTCGGTGCCGAACACCTTGATTTTGCTGCCGTAGGTCTCCCGCAGCAGGGCGGCGATCTCCTTGGCAAAGTTGGTGCGGTTGTCCACCATCGTCAGCAATATGCCGTCGATCTGGAGCTTGGGGTTAATTTGCCGCTTCGCCTTGTTTACGGTCTGGAGCAGCTGTTCCAGGCCCTTGACGGGCAGATACTCTGCCTGAACGGGGATTATGACCCTGTTGGCGGCTGCCAGCGCGTTGACCGTGAGCATACCCAGGGAGGGCTGGCAGTCAATCAAGATGTGGGAATACTGTCCCTTGAGCGTGTCCAGATACTGCCGCAGGATAGTCTCACGGCTCATGGCGTTCACCAGGGAGACCTCCATGCCGGAGAGCTGGATGTCTGCGGGCATCAGGTCAACGCCCTCCGGGTGGTGCAGGATACCCTCGCCAGGGCGCAGCGGCTCGTCCATCAGGATACGGCCCATCGCGTCGGACAGGGTAAAGGGCAGCTTGTCCGGCTGGGGGTGGCCCAAGCTGATGGTCAGGCTGCCTTGCGGGTCCCCGTCGATCAGCAGCACCTTCTTCCCGGCCTGCGCCAGCCCGATCCCCAAGTTCGCGCAGGTGGTTGTCTTTCCAACACCGCCCTTTTGATTGGCGATGGCGATGATTTGCGTGTTCAATGACTTCACCTCATTTCTGAATTGTTCTATAGCTTCTGGAAATAGAAAAAGCCGCCACTTCAAAAATTAAAAGTGACGGCCTTTTCTGATTCCGGAATGAAATGCCCCGGAAACGCAAAAAGCGCCCAGTAAAAATACTGAGCGCTTGGCGATGAGATTTATTCTGTTGTATTCAAATTAGGTCAGATTATCTCAAACCAATCAGATGAAAATGGCCGATGAAGGAGCAGAAAAAGTACCTCTCCGAGGGGCAAAAAACGGTTTTCGGTTATCCTATTTGGTAACCACTTGGCCCTCTTTTTACCCTCTTTTTTGCCGGTTATCCACTTGGTAACCACTAAAAATTGGATGAAAATGGGTCTTGTTATATCAAACCTCATCAAACCACATCAAAAGGAAAAGCCCGGAAAACCTTGATTTTCCGGGCTTTTTGAAGCGTTTTGATAAAGTTTAGCGCTTGCTGAACTGGGGAGCGCGACGGGCAGCCTTGAGGCCGTACTTCTTGCGCTCCTTCATGCGAGGATCGCGGGTGAGGAAGCCGGCGCTCTTGAGGGCGGCGCGGAACTCGGGATCCACGTTCAGCAGGGCGCGGGCCACACCGTGACGGATGGCGCCGGCCTGGCCGGTGACGCCGCCGCCGGTGACGGTGGCAACGATGTCCACCTTGCCCAGGGTGTCAGTGGTGACCAGGGGCTGACGGACCAGCAGCTTCAGGGTCTCCAGGCCGAAGTACTCGTCGATGTCGCGACCGTTGATGGTGATGGAGCCGGTGCCGTTGGGGAACAGATGAACACGGGCCACGGAGGACTTGCGGCGGCCGGTGCCGTAAACATAAGGCTTCTTGCTCTTATACATGTCTTCTTTACCTCCTGCTTAGTTGAAAGCCCAGGGCTCGGGCTTCTGAGCGGTCTGCTGGTGCTCCGCGCCGCGGTAGATGTGCAGGCGGGTCAGAGAGTCCTTGGTCACGATGTTGCGGGGCATCATGCCGCGGACAGCCAGCTTCATGGCCAGCTCGGGCTTGTCCTGCATCAGCAGGCGGTACTTGGTCTCCTTCAGGCCGCCGGGGTAGCCGGAGTGGGTGCGATAGTACTTCTGCTCCAGCTTCTTGCCGGTGAGAACGGCCTTCTCGGCGTTGATGATGACCACGAAATCGCCGCAGTCGGCATGGGGAGTGTACTCGGGCTTGTGCTTGCCCCGCAGCAGGGTGGCGGCGGCAGCGGCGGTCTTGCCCAGGGGCTTGCCGGCCGCATCGAGGATATACCACTTGCGGACGATATTGCCCTTGTTAGCCATAAAAGTGGACATGGTGAAACCTCCAATTGCTTTTCAAAATCTATGCTGAATTTTGGCTTTACAGAACAGGTGCCCCGCGTGTAGAATAGAACCTACGGGCGGAGCATGTTGCATTATATTACACCGTTTCAGCGGTGTCAAGGCGTTTTTGCAACATTTTTATTTATAAAGTAAAAAGCTCTTGAATTCGCCTGAAAGCTCGCTCAATCTCTTGAATACTCCATTTCGATTTTCAAATTAAAACGCGTGAAAAGTTTGTGTTTGGATGGGGAGGCGTCCCATGGACAAGATATTATCCTATGTCCGCCGCTGCGTGGAGGACTATGACATGATACACAGCGGCGACCGCTTGGCGGTGGGGGTGTCGGGAGGAAAGGACTCCCTGGTGCTGCTGGCCGCCCTGGCAAAGCTGCGGGAGTTCTATCCCCAGCCCTTCACGGTGGAGGCCATCACTCTGGATATGGGCACCGGCATGGATTTTGCCCCGGTGGAGGCCTATTGCCGGAAGATCGGTGTGCCCTATACCGTGATAGGCACCGAGATCGCCCACATTATCTTCGACGTCCGCAAGGAGAAGAATCCCTGCTCCATGTGCGCCAAGATGCGGCGGGGTGCGCTGCACAACGCCATGCTGGAGCGGGATATCCACAAGATCGCCCTGGGGCACCATTTTGACGACGCGGTGGAGACCTTCTTCCTCTCCCTTTTCTATGAGGGGCGGCTCTCCTGCTTCCAGCCGGTGACCTTTCTGGACCGGACCGGAGTGACTCAGATCCGGCCCCTCCTCTACTGCGGGGAGGGCCACATCCGCAACGTGGCGGAGCGGGAGGAACTGCCGGTGCTGCACAATCCCTGCCCCGCCGACGGGTATACCCGCCGGCAGGAGGTCAAGGAGCTGGTGGCCGAGCTGGGCAAGCGGTACCCACAGCTCAAGACCCGGGTGTTCGGGGCCATGCAGCGCCTGCCGCTGCCCGAGTGGGGCCCGGTAGAGCGGCGCCGGATGCCGCCGCTGGAGGAGGATGAGGCATGATACGTATGATCCATGGGGCGGACTTCCATCTGGACGCCCCCTTCCGCGCCCTGCCGCCGGAGCACGCCGCCCGGCGCCGGGCCGAGCAGCGGGAGCTGCTTTTCCGCCTGGCCGATCTGGCTAACCGGCAGGAGGCCGACCTGGTGCTCCTGTCCGGCGACCTGTTTGACGGGGCGGAGGTATATAAGGAGACGCTGGAGGCCCTGGAGCAGGCCCTGGGCCGCATCCGGGGCCGGGTGTTCATCGCCCCGGGCAACCACGACTTCTGGTCCGAGCGCTCTCCCTACGCCGGGAGCGGCTGGCCGCAGAACGTACATATCTTCCGGGGCGCTGACCCGGAGGCGGTGGAAGTGCCGGAGCTTTCCTGTGTGGTCCACGGAGGGGCGTTTACCGCTCCCTTCCGGGAGGACCGGGTGCTGGAGGGCTTTTCCGCCCCGGCGGACGGGAAGATCCACATCGGTGTGTTCCACGGCGAGACGGCGGCCGAGAGCCGGTACGGCCCCATCCCGGAGGAGGATATCCGCGCCAGCGGCCTGGACTACCTGGCCCTTGGCCACATCCACGCCCTGACCGGTCCGGAACGGGCGGGGAGCACCGTATGGGCCTATCCCGGCTGCCCCGAGGGCCGGGGCTTTGACGAGCTGGGGGACAAGGGTGTGCTGTGCGGCACAGTGGACCGGGGGAGCGCGGAGCTGACCTTCGTGCCCCTGTGCGGCAGGCGGTATCTGATCCGGGAGGTGGACGTCACCGGGCAGGACCCGGCAGATGCACTGGCCCGGGCCCTGCCGGAGGGGGAGAGCGGCGACCTGTGCCGCATCCTGCTCACCGGGGAACGGGGGATGGAGCCTCTGGACCTGAAGGCTTTGGAGGCCATGGCCGCCCCCCGCTATTACAGCGTGTCGGTGCGGGATGAGACCCGTGTGCGGCGGGACCTGTGGGACCGGGCGGAGGAGGACACCCTGACCGGCCTGTTCCTGCGGGAGATGCGCCGCCGCCTGGAGGAAGCCGCCGATGACGAGGCCCGCGCGGCGGTGGAGCTGGCCGTCCGCTTTGGGCTGGCGGCGCTGGAGAATCGGGAGGACCCGCGATGAAGATCAAAAAGATGACGGCTACCTTCGGTAAGCTCCACAATGAGACTCTGGAGCTGGGGGAGGGGCTCAATATTATCCAGGCCCCCAACGAGGGGGGCAAATCCACGTGGTCGGCCTTCCTGCGGGCCATGTTCTACGGCATTCCCACCAAAGAGCGGGATAAGCAGGGCTTCATCGCGGAGAAGAACCGCTACCAGCCCTGGAGCGGCGCGGCCATGGAGGGCCGGATGGAGCTGGAGTGGCAGGGGCGGGAGATCGTCCTCCGCCGCAGCCAGAACCGGACGGTGCCCTTTGGAAAATTCGAGGCGGTGGACGCCCTCACCGGGGAACCCGTCCCGGCGCTCACCGGAGAGAACGCGGGCGAGGTGCTGCTGGGCGCCCCCCGGGAGGTCTTTGAGCGCTCCACCTTCGTGGGACAGGGGGCCGCGGCGGTGGACGGCGCCCCGGCGCTGGAAAAGCGGATCTCCGCGCTGGTCTCCTCCGGAGAAGAGGACGTATCCAGCTCCCAGGTGGAGCGACGTCTGCGGGAGTGGCTCAACCGCCGCAGACACAATAAGACCGGCCTCATCCCCAGGCTGGAGGAGGAAATCGAAGCGTTAAACAGCGACCTGGCCCGGCAGGAGCGGGCCCATCGCAGCGCCGAGGAGAGCGCCCGGGCCCTGGAGGAGCTGGGACGGGAGCAGGCCCTCCTCAGGCAGGAGCTGGACGCCCACCGGTATGCCGCCGAGGAGAGCCGCCGGGCGGCCTGGGAGCAGGCTCAGGGCGAACTGGCCCAGGCCAGAGCCCAGGAGGAGGCCATCCGCGCCGAACTGGGCCGCCACGGCGAGACACCCGACCGGGAGACCCTGCGCCGTGCCCAGGAGGAGCTGAGCGATATCCGTGCCCTGGACCGGGACGTGCGGGAGGCTGAGGAGCGGCGGGAGGCCGCCAGGGCCCAGGCTTCCCAGGCTGCTGAGGCTGCTGTGGACTCCTGTTTTTCCGATATGGAACCCGAGGAGGCCCGCAGAAGTGCGGAGCAGGCTGTGGAGGAACTCAGGCAGAAGCAGGCCCTGCGGGAAAAGCTGCCTGCCGGCACTCTGATCCCCGGCGGGGCGCTTTTGGCGGCCGGACTTGCACTGATGATCGCCGGCGCAGTGCTGCTGCCGGAGTACCGGGCGGTGTGCGCGGCGGCGGGCGGCGCTCTTGTTGTGGCTGCCGTGACCGTCACGGCGCTGCGGGAGCGCGTCCGGAGGAAGCGGCTGGATGAGGAGCGCCGAAGCATTCTCAGCCGCTATGGCGCCGCCGGACCGGAGGACATCCTGCGCCGGGCGGAGGAGTACGCCGCCCGGTGGGACCGGGCGGCTGAGGCCAGGGAAAAGCTGGCCCGGGCCGAGGACGAGCAGGCCAAGTTCATCGCCGAGCGGGAGCGGCGGAAGGGCCGTGTCCTGGCCCAGGTGCGCAGCTTTGCCCCCGATGTCCGGGACGGGGCCACGGTGTCGGCCGCCCTGTCCAGAGCACTGCTGTTCCGGGAGAAGCTGGAGCAGGCGGTCATCCGGCGGGAGGGAGCGGAAAAACTGGCCAGCCGGCTGCCCCGGCCCCAGGAGCGGGGCGAGGCGCCCCGGGTCACCCCCCGGTACGACGCGGCTTATACCGCTGCCCGCCTGTCCGCCGTGGAGGGGGAGATCACCCGCCTTGCCAGCGTACAGGCCATGGCCCGGGGAGAACTGAAGACCCTGGGGGACCCGGCTCAGGCCCGGGAGCGCCGGGAGGAAGCCCGGGAGGAGCTGGAGGAGCGGCGGCGGGAGTACGACGCCATTTCTCTGGCGCTGGAAGGACTGGACCGGGCCAACCGGGCGCTGCAGGAGCGGTTTGCCCCCGGCCTGAACCGGCGGGCGGGAGAGCTGATGGAGCGGCTCACCGGCGGAAAATACGACAAGGTCACCCTGACCAGGGAGTTTGAGGCCCTGGCCGAGGAGAAGGGGGCCATGCTGCCCCGGCGGGTGCTCACCCTGTCCCAGGGCACTGCCGACCAGCTCTATCTGGCGGTGCGGCTGGCCATCTGCGAGCTGGCCATGCCCGGTGCGGAGCCGGCCCCTCTGGTGCTGGACGACGCCCTGGCCAATTTTGACGACCGGCGGATGGCCCTGGCTCTGGATACCCTGCGGGAGCTGGCGCAGCGGCGGCAGATCCTGCTCTTCACCTGCCATGGCCGGGAGGGCGAATATCTGTCGGAGGACACCTCGGTCCGGCAGGTCCTGCTGGATGGATAAGGCGGAGAGGAGGACCGGCATGGAGGAAGCAAAAGCACCGGAGCAGGAGGAAAAGCTGGGGGACGGGGAGGCGCTGAAGCTGGACCTGTACTTCTGGCTCCAGGCGCTGGTGATGGCCCTGGTGCTGCTCATCCTTACCTTCTCCCTGGTGGGGAGAGTGGTGGGGGTGGAGGGCAGCTCCATGGTCCCCACCCTGCGGGACGGGGACATGCTGCTCCTTCAAAGCCTGGGGTATACCCCCAAACAGGGGGATGTGGTGGTGCTGACCAAGCCCTTCGGCAGGGTAACGGGGCCCATCGTCAAGCGGGTCATCGCCATAGAGGGACAGACAGTGGATATTGACTACGACGCCGGCACCGTGACGGTGGACGGCACGGTACTGGACGAGCCCTACCTCAACGAGCCTATGGAGCGGCCTGCCGATCCCAATGAGTCCATCACTTCGGTGACTGTGCCTGAGGGGCATATCTTTGTCATGGGGGACAACCGCAACCACTCCTCCGACAGCCGGGATGAACGGCTGGGCGTGGTGGACCGGCGGTGTGTGCTGGGCCGGGCGCTGCTGGTGCTGCTGCCCGCCCGGGACTTCGGCCCTGTTTCATAGCGATAAGTGCGAAAAAGCCCTGATGGGATATCCCATCAGGGCTTTTTGATCCATGCAGCGGGATTTTTATTCGGCCGCCTCCACCGCGGCGGCAATGGACTTATCGCCGGCCTCTTTTACGTGTTTGGCCACCTCCGCCTGGTTCTTGGGGCTGCGGACCAGGATGCCGGCACCCTGGACACAGCCGCCTTCGCAGGCCATACCTTCAATGAGGTTCACATCGCCGATGCCCTTGGACATCTTGAACAGAGCGGCCTTGCAGGCGTCGATGCCGCTGCAGGCGGCGGCGTTGAGCTGAAAATCCTCCGGCTTGACGCCCAGCTCCTTCAGGGCCTGGGCCACGGCGGCGGCCACGCCGCCGCTGCTGGCAAAGGCGCGGCCATAGCCGCTGGCCTCGTCCAGCGGGGCCTCCTCCAGGGTGGTGATGTCGATGCCCCTGGATTCCAGCAGGGGATAGAGCTCCTCAAAGGTGAGAACGCAGTCGATGGCGCCCATGGTCTTGCCCAGCTGGAACTCCTTCTTCTTGGCCACGCAGGGCCCGATGAAGATGACCTTGGCCTTGGGGTCCTGCTGTTTGATGTGCCTGCCAATCATCACCATGGGAGAAGGAGTGTGGGAGACGCGGTCGGCGATCTGGGGGAAATTCTTTTCCACATAGTCCACGAAAGCGGGGCAGCAGGAGGTGGTGAGGACCTTCTTCTCCAGCAGCTCGCCGGCCTCGGCCTGGGCGGTCATGTCGGCGCCCAGGGCCACCTCCCGCACGGCGTGGAAGCCCACCTGCCTGAGTCCGGTGACCAGCTGGCCCAGAGTGGCGGGAGCGATCTGGCCCATGATGGCAGGAGCCAGGACGGCGTAGACGTGGTAGCCCCATTTCTGGGCGCCGCGCAGAGTCTCAATGGCATCCACGATATAGGACTTATCCATGATGGCGCCGAAGGGACACTGGTAAGTACAGGTGCCGCAGGAGATGCACTTGCTGTAGTCGATACTGGCCTTCCTGTCCTCGCCCATGGAGATGGCGCCCACCTTGCAGCCCCGCTCACAGGGCCGCAGGTTCTTGATGATGGCGCCGTAGGGGCAGGCGTTGAGGCACTTGCCGCACAGAATGCACTTGGAATGGTCGATCTCAGCCCGGTGGTTCACCACGTGGATGGCGTCCTTGGGACAGGTGTGGACGCAGCGGGTGGCGATGCAGCCGCGGCAGGCGGGGCCCACCGTCATCTGGGTGACAGGGCATTCGTCGCAGGCCACGCTCATGACCTCCACCACGCAGGGATTGGTGTGGTCGCCGCCCATGGCCATCTTGACCCGGCTGGAGACCACAGCCCGCTCCTTGTAGATACAGCAGCGCATGGTGGCCTTGGGACCGGGAATGATCTTCTCAGGGATATCCAGGATGCCGGCGGCCAGACGGTCCTCCCAGGCCAGAGCGGCCACCTCCCGCAGAACGCTGTCCTTGAGCTGCTGTACGTTAGTTTCAAAAACCCGCATAGCGAAACCTCTCTCTCAATTTGAAATGGAAGATCGTTATTTCTTTAACAAGGATATTCTACCTTATACACTACGGGCATGTCAATGGATATAACGCCTGATTTACAACAAAATGAGGGGTAAAGCACCAGTAAACCTGAGAGTATTCATATGAATTTGAAACAAAATATGTACTTTTGCGTCTAAAACGGATAGTTTACATTTTAAGCAGAAGATGGATGTAGCTCAGCTGCCGCTCAATCAGGGTCTGGTTATCCAGGGCGTGGCCATACTGGATCTTCTGTGTCAGCAGCTCCTTGAAACAGTAGAGAATGATCTCGTTGATGTAGGCCCGCTCCTCAGCGGTATAGTTTCCTTTGGCCAGAACGGGACGCAGCGCGCCCCAGTTCCGCTCCACCAGGGAGCCGCAGGTCAGCATCTCCAGCACGCTGTCGTCCAGTTCGCCCAGCTCCTCGGGAAAGACTTCATAGTATTCCTGAATGATCTCGGTGAGCTCGCCGCTGTACTTTCCGTAAAAAAGGTTATAATAGGCGTGAGGATGACGGAAGGCGGAGGCACAGAAAAAGCGCCACATGAACAGGAAACGCTGAAAGTCATCGGTCTCGTCGGCCAGATAGCGGGCCAGATTCCGGTTATAATCCTCAAAGTACTTCATGGAGGCATATACCACCAGGTGGTCCAGGTCTTTAAAGTAGTTATAGAGCGTGGCACTGTTGTAGCCCGCTTTCTTGGCCACGCGGCGGAGCGTCAGAGCTTCCATTCCCTCGTTTTCCATAATTTCACTGGCGGCGTTGATAAAGCAGGCAAAGATCTGGTTGCGCTGCTCGGCACGGTAAGGGGGCCTGGACATAGCGATTCCTCCTCTGAAAATCCATGGTTGGCGGACAATGATGCGGCAGAGCGCACATTATGCAGCACGAACAAAAATTGAACTAATAAGTCTATAAAAGAGCTCCAAAATATTTTCAAACTCATTATACCTTCCCAATCAAATATAATCAAGATGATTATTCATTTTTCTTTTTAATAACCGTGATTTGAGGCTTGTTTTTCCAGCTTCTGACTCAAAAATCCTCTTGACTTTCCGACGAAAGCATTATAGAATCACCACGAAAGATAGAGCGTTTCAATAAAGGCGTGTGGCGGGGGAAAATTCTTTTCAGGCAATTTGACTGCTTTTATAAAGAATGTCATGTCCGCCTCCCACATACCTGCCCGCGGCATGAGATAAGAAGAAATTTGATAGGAGGTACGAATCAAAATGGACAAGATCTATGACGTAATCATCCTGGGCGCCGGCCCTGCCGGCCTGGCCGCCGGCCTGTACGCCGGCCGCAGCCGTCTGAGCACCCTCATCATCGAAAAGGGCAAGGATGGCGGCCAGATCGCCATCACCGACGAGATC
This sequence comes from Pseudoflavonifractor sp. HCP28S3_F10, assembly GCF_052065415.1. Classification (NCBI taxonomy): domain Bacteria; kingdom Bacillati; phylum Bacillota; class Clostridia; order Eubacteriales; family Oscillospiraceae; genus Pseudoflavonifractor; species Pseudoflavonifractor sp. HCP28S3_F10. Next base: position 96,775 of record NZ_JBQHUB010000007.1, read on the forward strand.
GAGAACTACCCCGGCCAGCAGGTGGAGGGCGAGAGCGGCCCCAGCCTCATCGCCCGTATGACCGAGCAGGCCAAGAAGTTCGGCGCTGAGCGCGCCAGCGACACCATCATCAGCGTGGAGCTGGACGGCGACGTGAAGGTCCTCAAGAGCGCCAAGAACGAGTACAAGGCCAAGGCCGTCATCGTGGCCACCGGCGCCTTCCCCAAGCCCATCGGCTGTGAGAACGAGGCCAAGTTCATGGGCAAGGGCATCTCCTTCTGCGCCACCTGCGACGCCTCCTTCTTCGAGGATTTCGAGGTCTATGTGGTGGGCGGCGGCGACTCCGCCGTGGAAGAGGCCATGTACCTGACCAAGTTCGCCCGCAAGGTCACCATCATCCACCGCCGCGACGAGCTGCGCGCCGCCAAGAGCATCCAGGAGAAGGCCTTTGCCAATCCCAAGCTGCACTTCATGTGGGACACCGTGGTCACCAAGGTGGACAGTGATGACGAGCTGCTCAACAAGATGACCGTGAAGAACGTCAAGACCGGTGAGGAGACCGTCATTGAGGCCGATCCCGACGACGGCCTGTTCGGTCTGTTTGGCTTCATCGGCTACAACCCCAACTCCAAGCTGTTTGAGGGCATGCTGGACATGGAGCGCGGCTATATCAAGACCGACGCCGACATGCACACCAATATCCCCGGCGTCTTTGCCGCCGGCGATATCCGTGTCAAGAGCCTGCGCCAGGTGGTCACCGCCGCCGCTGACGGCGCCATCGCCGCCATGCAGGCTGAGAAGTATATCAACGAGTAAGAACGTCCTGCCGCTTTATTGAATTTTTGAATAAAAGGCGACAATTATATTGAAAGGGGAACACAATCATGTTAGAATTAACCAAGGAAACCTTTGAGGCTGAAGTGCTGAAGGCTGAGGGCAAGGTCCTCGTTGACTTCTACGGCGACGGCTGCGTGCCCTGCCAGGCGCTGATGCCCCACGTCCATGCTCTGGCCGATCAGTACGGCGACAAGATCAAGTTCTGCGCCCTGAACACCACCAAGGCCCGCCGCCTGGCCATCGCTCAGAAGGTCCTGGGCCTGCCCGTGATCGCCATCTACGAGAACGGCGTTCAGATCGCCTCCTGCGTGAAGGACGACGCCACTCCCGAGGCCGTCAAGGCCATGGTGGAAGCCAACATCTAAACTGAATAAGGTTTCCCACACCGCTTGTTAGTAAACGGAACCACCGTTCTACTATATAAATCTTAAAAGGAAGGAGAGAAACACCATGGGAATGCTGGAAGGCAAGAAGGCCATCATCATCGGCGACCGTGACGGTATCCCCGGTCCTGCTATCGCTGAGTGCGTGAAGACCGCTGGTGCTGAAGTTGTGTTCAGCTCCACCGAGTGCTTTGTGTGAACCAGCGCTGGTGCAATGGATCTGGAGAACCAGAAGCGGGTCAAGGACTTTGCTGAGGAATTCGGCCCTGAGAACGTGATCGTTATTCTGGGCGCTTCCGAGGCGGAGGCCTCCGGTTTGGCGGCTGAGACCGTCACCGCAGGTGACCCCACTTTCGCCGGTCCGTTGACTGGAGTCTCGTTGGGACTCAAGGTTTATCATGTGTGCGAGCCCGAGATCAAGAATGAAGTTGATCCCGCCGTATACGACGAGCAGGTCAGCATGATGGAAATGGTGCTGGACGTGGACGAGATCATCGGTGAGATGACCTCTATCCGTGAGCAGTACTGCAAGTACTAATTGCGATGCTTAACACAAAAGTGGTGGCTGGGACGCGGCGCGTTCCGTCACCACTTTTGTGGACTTTTCCCCATCTCCCAGAGGTCCTCTTATTCCAAAACATTATTGAAACAAGCGAAACCGTGCAAACGGAAATATAGAAGAAAACGATAACCAATGAATGGAAAGGCGGTTATTTAGAATGAACAGTGTTGTCAAGGGTACCGGCTACATCCTGGTGCACACTCCCGACATGGTCATCCACAATGGCTCCACCCAGACCACCGAGCGGGTGGTCAACCCCGACAGCGAGTACCTCAAGGAACTGCCCAGCCACCTGCGCAGCTACCAGGACGTGCTGGCTTACTGGCCCAACCAGACCTATATCGGCAACAAGACTCCCGCCCAGCTGGCGGAGCAGGGTTCCACCTGGGTGGACCTGAAGTGCGACGTCACCGACCGTTACGGCAAGTACGGCGAGATCATGCCCCAGGCCGAGTTCCTGCTGCTGATGCAGATCTGCGACTGCTTCGACGTGGTCAAGCTGGAGAAGTCCTTCGTGGCCGAGCACAAGCAGGCCGTGGTGGATCATCCCCTGTTTGACGCTGAGATGACCGGCCGCATCGTGGATGGTGTGGAGTTCTCCGAGATCGAGCATCTGGTGAACGAGGAGCACGCCGAGGGCCTCTATCACAACGACAAGCTGGTGGGCTGCGTCAAGCGCGCCCACGACATTGACGTGAACCTGTCCGCCCACGTGATGCACGAGAACCTGGTGTCCAAGTCCTCCAGCGTCCTGGCCCTGCTGCACGCCGTGAAGAACGCCGGCATCGACAAGGGCGAGGTCGAGTACGTCATCGACTGCTGCGAGGAGGCCTGCGGCGACGTGAACCAGCGCGGCGGCGGCAACTTCGCCAAGGCGGCCGCTGAGATCGCCGGCCTGGCCAACGCCACCGGCTCCGACACCCGCGGCTTCTGCGCCGGCCCCGCCCACGCCATCGTGGAGGCCGCCTCCCTGGTGTCCGCCGGCACCTACAAGACCGTCGTCGTCACCGCCGGCGGCTGCACCGCCAAGCTGGGCATGAACGGCAAGGACCACGTGAAGAAGGGCCTGCCCGCTCTGGAGGATCTGCTGGGCGGCTTCGCCGTGGTCATCAGCCAGAACGACGGCGTCAACCCCGAGATCGACCTGTCCATCCTGGGCCGCCACACCGTGGGCACCGGCTCCGCTCCTCAGGCCGTTATCGGCTCCCTGGTGGCCGATCCTCTGGCCCGCGCCGGTCTGAAGATCACCGACATCGACAAGTACTCTCCCGAGATGCAGAACCCCGACATCACCAAGCCCGCCGGCGCCGGTGACGTGCCCCTGGCCAACTACAAGATGATCGCCGCCATGGCCGTCAAGAACGGCGACCTGGACAAGAAGGCCATGCCCGAGTTCCTGACCAAGCACGGTCTGGTGGGCTGGGCTCCCACTCAGGGCCACATCCCCTCCGGCGTGCCCTTCATCGGCCCTGCCCGTGACGAGATGCTCGCCGGTGAGCTGAACACCGCCATGATCATCGGCAAGGGCTCCCTGTTCCTGGGCCGCATGACCAACCTGTTTGACGGCGTGTCCTTCGTCATCCGCAAGAACAGCGGCGAAGTGGACGAGGGCGGCGTCTCCACCGAGAAGGTCAAGAAGCTCATTGCCGAGTCCTTCCGTCAGTTCGCCGCCACCCTGGCCGCGGACGGCGAGTAAGGAGGGGGACACAATGGCTGACAAGACCAAGAAGCTGATTGCCGATACCTTCCTGGCCATCGCTGAGGGCCTGGAGACCGGCACGTTCGGCGCCAAGCCCAAGATCGCCGTCACCGCCATGGGCAGTGAGCACGGCGAGGAGACCGTGATGGAGGGCGCCGTCAAGGCTGCCCGCGCCGGCGCCGACGTGTATTTCATCGGCACCATCACCCATCCCGAGGTTACCACCGTGGCCGTGGCCGACGAGGACGAGGCCCACAAGAAGATGGAAGAGCTGCTGGAGACCGGCGCTGTGGACGGCGCTGTCACCATGCACTATCCGTTCCCCATCGGCGTGTCCACCGTGGGCCGCGCCGTCACCCCCGGCAAGGGCCATGAGATGTTCATCGCCAACACCACCGGCACCTCCTCCACCGACCGGATCGAGGGCATGATCAAGAATGCCATCTACGGCATCATCGCCGCCAAGGCCTGCGGCGTGGCCGACCCCACCGTGGGTATCCTGAACGTGGACGGCGCCCGCCAGACCGAGGGCGCGCTCAAGACCCTGAAGGAGAACGGCTATCCCATCACCTTCGCCGAGTCCGCCCGTGCCGACGGCGGCTGCGTCATGCGCGGCAACGACGTGCTTATGGGCTCCGCCGACGTGATGGTCACCGACTCCCTCACCGGCAACATCCTGTCCAAGATGCTTTCCTCCGCCTGCACCGGCGGCAGCTATGAGGCCGTCGGCTACGGCTACGGCCCCGGCATCGGCAAGGGCTATGACCGCCTGGTCATGATCATTTCCCGTGCCTCCGGCGCCCCCGTCATCGCCGGCGCCATCAACTATGCCGCCCAGCTGGTCCGCGGCAAGGTCTTTGAGGTGGCCGCCGCCGAGTTCGCCGCCGCCGAGAAGGCCGGCCTGGAGAAGCTGCTCTCCGAGCGCAAGGCCGCTGCCAACAAGGCCGCCGCCCCTGCCGAGGACGTGGTGGCTCCTCCCAAGGAGATCGTCACCGCCCAGATCCCCGGCATCGAGGTCATGGACCTGGAGGACGCCGTCAAGGCCCTCTGGAAGGAGAAAATCTACGCCGAGGACGGCATGGGCTGCACCGGCCCCATCGTCCGCGTGTCCGAGGACAACAAGGCCCGCGCCCTGGAGATCCTCAAGGCCGGCGGATTCGTGTCCTGATCAAAACGTCATATGAAGTAAGAAGGCCCGCAGGCGATCGCCTGCGGGCCTTTTTTGTCTGCCGCCTCCCCTCCCCGGACTGCCGGAGAGGGGAGGCGGTGCTGTGTTGACTGTTTTTGTGCAAATGGTATAATAAAGAAAAGAATAAAGACCATTTATGGGGGGCAACCAGCGGTTGCCCCCCATGGAAACAGCCTGCGGCATGGGATGCAACCGCGGATTGACACCATGTAAACCGGATGTGGTTTACTTTTGGCCGGCCCCGATATAGATTAGGAGTGAATAGAATATGAAGCTGGAGAAAAAGCTGACCTGCCTGCGGCAGAAAAAGGGCCTGTCCCAGATGGAACTGGCGGAGACGCTGGATGTCTCCCGCCAGGCCGTCTCCAAATGGGAGATGGGAGAGACCAGGCCCACCACCGAAAACCTGAAACGGCTCAGCCAGCTGTACGGCGTCCCCATGGACACCCTGCTGGACGATGGGCGTTCGCTGGAGGACTGGTGGGCGGAACAACGGAAGGACCCGGCGGAGAGGAACGGAAAGCCCTTCCATAAAAAGCGCTGGGCCGCCGCCATAGCGGTCATAGCCGCGGTGCTTGTTGTGGGCATTTTGATCGGGATGCTGATCGGCAGTATTTTCGGGACTGGAAGAGGCGACCCGGGAGAGTTTCAAATAGAAGATCTCCCGATAGAAAAAATAGTGCCCGAAGATGAAGAAGAATTTCCTATGTACTGGAGAGAAGATTAAACCAAAGAAGTAAACGCTGATTTGCTGATGAAGGCAAAGTGGCGAAAACATATTTGACGTTTGGAAGAGCGTATAAATGTACTTTGCCGGAAAGGAATTAGAACGGTATGTAGTCAGTTGATTAACGTTTACTTAAAATGCAAAGGAAGGAGGTGAGGTTGATGCGCGTTAAAAGAACGACCTGTGCAGTGCTGCTTGGCATGGTTTTATTAAATGGACTCTGCGGGGGCGCACAGGCTGCTGAGGCGCTAGAAGCCGACCAAGGTTGGGCCGAGATTGTCATAGTGGAACGGGCAACAAATGAGTTCAATATGACAATTTCCGCAAAGAAAGTAGGGACTGGTTCTATTACGCTTCCGCTGAAAGCGGGGGATATTGTTACGGTGAATGCGGCCTATTCACCAAGTACTGCAAGTGTCGATGTCGGGTTGATAGACTCTGACGGAATGTTTCATTATGTAAATATAACCGGAGGTGTCATCGATGTATCGATACAGGTCAAGGAAGCTGGAAACTATAGGTTAGGGATTCGTAACAATTCTGGCTACTCCATTAAGGCAACCGGGTATGTGGACTATTAAAACCAACGTGAAAAAGAAAGGGAGAGTAAAGATGAAAATGAAGAAAATTGCAAGCCTGATTTTGGCTGGGTGTATGATGATGGCCGCCTCTGTCCCGGCCTTTGCGGCGCAGGAGCTGAAAGAGGTCCATATTATGACGGTGCAGGAGAGAGCGGCAATTGTGCCCCTCTCCACCGTTACCGGCCGTGTTCTGCTCCCCAAGACCGTTGCCGGCAAGACCGGTAATCCCTGCGCCCAGTTTGTGGCGGATGCTTCCCACGTGTCCTTCACCATCACCACCGCCGCCACCGCCAGTACGTATAACGTCCAGCTCTATCAGGGCACAATCGCTGACGGGGGCTCGCTGGTATCCAGCTATAACACGCTGGACGTGGGCGTCGGCGTTTCGATCTCCGATCTGGAGATCGGTCAGAGCTACTATTTCGTGGTGAGTTCCCTGGACGCCCCGGCCAAGGGCTCCAACGCTACTTATGAACGGATCACGTTCTAAAAAAACAGCGGGATGAGTTCTCTCTATTTTCTATATCAAGAGAGAGGGCGGCTGTGTGAGGGCGGACTCCTGCACAGTCAACGTTTCTCCCTACGAGTATTAAGATATACCGGCAATAAAGCACGGAACCCCCGGGGGCTGTCCCCCGGGGGCGTTCGTGCAGAATATAAAAAACGGGAAAAGGAGCGATGAGACATGAAACAGAGCATGAAGAAACTCACGGCCTGCTGTCTGGCGGCGGCCATGGTTCTGCCGCTGTGGGGCGGGGCCCGGGCGGCGGAGAAGCAGACGGTCCACGGTGCGTTGTGGAACCACTATACCCGGGTGGAGGACGTGTACGGGGCGTTTTTTGACGGCAATGGCAAGGAGCGCATCCCCATCGCCTGGAACAACACCATGTATATCCCTCTGCGGACGGTAGGCGCATGGCTGGGCGGCGACGTGGAGTGGGACCAGGCGGCCATGACGGTCCACCTGACCAGCGGAGTGCGGGAGGCGTCCTACCCCACCCTGGCCGACGTGGCAAAGAACCCCTCCACCGCGGAGGATCTGGCCCAGTTCCAGAAGGACTTGGAACAGGGCGTGGATGTGGAGCTGCGGCCCGACATCAAGGTGACCCTGAACGGGGAGGAGCAGCAGTTCCGGAATGCGGCGGGGGAGACCGTGTATCCCATGCTGTTCCGGGAGTGCGTCTATCTGCCCCTGCGGAACATCGGGGAGCTGAGCGGCAAGCGGGTGCTGTGGTATGCCGGTGAGGAAGAGGGCGGACAGCTCTACCTGTACGCTCCTCCCACGGCGGCGGAGATCCAGGAGGCCCGGGCGTATTTTGACCGCTGCGAGGTTCTGCTGGACGGCATGGCCGGCCAGGCGGCGGAGCTGAAAGCGGCCGTGGCGCTGAATGACGATACCCTGCGCCAGAAGATCACCGGGATCAAAATGGAGCTAGAGAAGCTGGCCGGCCTTACCCACGCGCTGATCCCCCTGAAAGAGGGAATGAGTAGCGTGCGCATGATGGCCTGGGATATCATCAACGATTGGAACGCGTCCCTCCTGCTCCCGGAGGACCAGCTGTCCGCGCCGGCGGGAGAGTACGAGGCGGGCACCTGGCAGGAGCGCCGGGACCGCTGTGTGGAGGATCTGGAGCGGGAGCTGCCCCGTATCCGGGAGCGGGTGACCGAGGGCCGGAAGCTGCTGAACGCGGTGGCGGCGCTGGAGGGATAAGGCCGCCAGCGGCAGACAGTCCGGAACAATTCCTCCGGTACTATTGAAGTATCAGGACTTGTGAACGATTAGGGCCAATGTGAGAAAGCGAGGAAGCGCGAAAATGGAAACGAAGAAGATCGCGGGTCTGATTTTGGCGGCGGCGCTGGCCACCGCCGCGATATGGCTTGCGCTTTCCCCTATAGCGGGACGGACGGTGGATGAAACCACCGGAATGACCATCCCTGAGGAAGCCATGTTTTCCGGAGCGCCTCCCGCCGAAACAGACGGGATATTCGATATATCCTTTACCTACGATGACGCGAAGCCGCCGGTCACAGCACAGGGGAGAATGTGGCAGCCCATCCGGTGGACGCTGCGCGTATTCCCAAAGGAAGGGATAACGGCCGACGGCGTCTACTGTACCCTGATCCTGAATGACTGGATATTGGAGCGAAGCTCCTCCCCCAGTCTAAAATATATGGGGATGGCAAAGGGGTACGCGGGGGACATGCCGGAGGACTCGGAGGGAATTGAGTCCGTGATGGAAAAAAGCGTTGCCTCAGAAACGCTGAACGAGCCGGGCTATGAAGAAGCCATGACCGCTCCTGTGAAGATCATGCTGGCCTATGACGGGCAGGAAAAATACTATACGGTAACGCCGGTAAAAGCGGCTGACTGAGGGCGTGCCCCGGGTTAGGCGGCCAACCTGCCCCTTTCAGGAAAAACGCTCCCCGCACACCTGAACTGCACCCCATTTGTTAGACAGTATGATATACTATCTAACAAGTGGGGTGTTTACTATGCCAAAAGGGATCCCAAACAAACGATATATGCCAGAATTTAAGAAACTG
>NZ_JBQHUB010000008.1:0-83030 GCF_052065415.1 Pseudoflavonifractor sp. HCP28S3_F10
TCAAGGCGAAGCTAAAGGGCTTGCCGCCTGCTCTTCACAGACAACAAGCCCTTTCGGTTGCTTGAACAATTTTTGCTTCGAAATATTGTCTAACTTTTCGGGGTCACTTCACCGTCCGGGGGAGTTTATTTAAACCATAGATTTGCTTTTACCCATGGCAACGGCCGCCGCAGGTGTGCTCGTGCTCACCGCAGGAGCCGCCGTGCTCATGGTCATGGTGGCTGCAGTTGGCGCTGGAGCTGAATTGGAGCGTTCCCGCCAACAGCTCCGCCACCGCCTGATCGGCGTCCCCCGCCACACCTGCGTACAACTTGATCCCGGCCTGGGCCAGAGCCATCTGGGCACCGCCGCCGATGCCGCCGCAGATCAGTGCGTCCACGTCGGCCTGCCGCAAAAAGCCCGCCAGCGCGCCGTGGCCGCTTCCGTTGGTATCCAGCACCCGGGCGCTCTTCACGGTGCTGTTCTCTACCTCGTATACCTTGAACTGGGCTGTGTGACCGAAGTGCTGAAAGATCTGTCCGTTCTCATAAGTTGCAGCGATTTTCATTTCAATGCTTCCTTTCCGTCTTTCCATGGTATTCCGTCAGGGACCGTCCGTGCCCTTGAAGCCAATATGCCGCCGACCGCCCTTGTGGCACCTGCGTCCGCCGCAGCCGGGGCCCGCGCCCTCGCACAACCGGTAGTTTCCGCCCCGGATCACCAGCCCCCGCCCGTTAACCAGGGCGTCGGCCAGCTTCCGCCGGGCAGAATCATAGATCCCCGTGACCGTGGTCCTGGCGATCTCCATCCGCACGGCGCATTCCTCCTGGGTCAGGCCCACCAGATCAATGAGCCGGATGGCCTCATACTCGTCCACAGCCAGCACCACGGCGTCCTTCCCGCTCTGTTCCTCCGCCGGAAGAAATCCGGCACACCGGGGCGCGGCGCACACGCATCTGCATTTCTGGGGTCTTGGCATATCTTCACCTCATATCTGACATATGTCGTTTATCAGTATAGCACATTGCCGGCATATGTCAATCTCTTCTTCCGTTCCCGGCAAACAGCCCGGAGACGCGGCGCGCCTCCGGGCTGAAGAAATATTTTTTAATGGATGAACATGGCATCGCCAAAGGAGAAAAAGCGGTACTTCCGCTCAATGGCCTCCTGATAGGCGCTGAGGATGTGCTCCCGTCCGGCCAGGGCGGATACCAGCATTACCAGAGTGGACTGGGGCAGATGGAAATTGGTGATCAGGCCGTCCAGCACCTTGAAGCGGTAGCCGGGGTAAATGAAGATATTGGTCCAGCCCGCCGACTCCTTCATGGTGCCGTCCTCGGCGGCCCAGCTCTCGATGGTGCGGCAGGAGGTGGTGCCCACGCAGATGACGCGGCCTCCCTCCCGCTTGGTACGGTTGATGGTCTCCGCCGTCTCAGCCGGGATCATGCAGTACTCCGAGTGCATCTCGTGGTCCAGAATGTCCTCTTCCTTCACCGGACGGAAGGTACCCAGTCCCACGTGAAGGGTCACATAGGCCAGACGCACCCCCATGTCCTCCACCTGCTTCAGGAGCTCTTTGGTAAAGTGGAGCCCGGCGGTGGGAGCGGCGGCGGAACCTACCTCCCGGGAATATACCGTCTGGTAGCGCTCGGGGTCATTGAGCTCCGCCTTGATGTAGGGCGGCAACGGCATTTTGCCCAGCTGCTCCAGCAGCTCCAGGAAAATGCCCTCATACTCGAAGTGGATGAGCCGGTTGCCGTTGTCCAGCACCTGCGTCACCTCGGCGGTAAGCAGACCGTCTCCAAAAGAGAGCCGGGCCCCGGTGCGCACCTTCCGGCCTGGCCGTACCAGGCACTCCCACACTTTGCCGCCCCGGTCCACCAGCAGCAGCACCTCTACCGCGCCGCCGCCCGGCTCACGGTGGCCCAGCAGACGGGCGGGCAGCACCCGGGAATCGTTGAGGACCAGACAGTCTCCCGGCCGGAGCAGCATGGGCAGGTCATAGAAATGCATATGCTCCGTCTCGCCGGTGTGCTTGTCCAGCACCAGCAGGCGGGAGGCGTCCCGCTTCTCCAGCGGGGTCTGTGCGATGAGCTCCTCCGGGAGCTGAAAATCAAAATCGGATGTTTTCATCTAGGACAGTTCCACTCCTGTGAAATAGAATTTCAGGATCTGATCGTAGGTATAGCCGGCCTCGGCCATGGCCATGGCGCCGTACTGGCTCATGCCCACATTATGTCCATAGCCCGTGCCGCTGATGACATAAGTATCTCCGCCGCCGCTCCGGGCGGTGAGCTGGGAAACGCCGGAACTGGTGATCACATAGGGGCTGCTCACGGAACTGATCTGCCCCACGGTCCCGTCCCCGCTGATGGCGTAGCATCCGCCGATGGTATCCAGCTTGTCTCCGCCGTCCACATAGAAACCGCCGCCGGAGCCGCCGCCGGTGACCGAGTAACGCTGGGAGCGCAGGCCCAAAAGCGTGCGGGCGCTCTCCTTCCGGAAGGTCCAGCTCTTCCCCGCCGAATCCGTAAAGGTGATCGCCTTCACATTCCCTGTGGGCGTAGTCTCGGACACCCGGAAGTCCACGATGCTGCCGCAGATATAGCCCTTGGCCCGCAGCTTTGTCGCCAGCTCCTCCGCGGTAAAGGTCACGCTCCAGCTGTAATTGGGGATCCGGGAGGATACCAGTGCCTCATAGGGGTCCAGCTTCCCCACCAGATAGGGCACGGCGCTGTTCCACACGTTCTCCGCACTCTCGGACGCGCCGCCGTTGCTGGAGGAGTAGACCGTCTCGGCTAGGGCGCCGCCGTAGCGGATATACACGCCCTCGCACTCGGATGCGGCCTGGATGCTGTTGGCGGTCAGGTTCTGCGTGCCGTGATAGGCCTGACAGTGGACCTCGGAGCAGACGTCGAAATGGTAGGCGGCGTGCCTGTCCTGATTGCGCGCGGCATAGGTGCGGGCGCAGCAGGCCTGGGCTTTTAATGCCTCCTTGGGCCAGGACGCTCCCATTTCCCAGGTAATGACGCAGCGGACATAGTCCTCCATGTTCACCACATTGACCACCGTCAGGTCTCCGCCGCCGATGCGCTCATAGCGGAAACCGCCGTAATATTTGTATCCTTTGAACCAGGTGACCGGCTCGCTCTCCCCTGTCACATCGGGCATGACGCCAAAAGGCTGTGCGCTGCCGCCGTCATATTGGAACAGGATCCGGGTGCTCCCCGTCTCCACCACGCTGACGCCATAGGAACTGGTCCCCACGATCTCCCCGGCGAGCCCCATCGCCGTACAGGCGGCCTGGGCCTCCTCACGGGTGGCGTAGGCCCCCGTCCGGGCTTCGTAATTCCCGTCGATCCAGGCCGGGAAGCCGCCGCTCACCGCCCCGGCCGCCGCCTGGGCGGAGGTCAGGTCGGCATATATGCCCAGCCGGATGTGGTAGCAGCCGACGACCTGGGCTCCTGCACTCTGGACGGCGCTGTAGCTCCCGCCGGAGAGGTAGATGTTCTGGGTCTTGAGCATGGAGATTCTGGCAGTCCCGGTCTGTGCCAGTTCCACAAAGGACAGGTCCCCGTCAAAATACCCCAGCCGGTAGCCGGAGCCCACGCTGTTTTCCAGATTGGCGGCAGCCAGTGCCGAGCTGCCGTAGGCCAGTCCCACCCGCAGGACCGGTTCCCCGGCCGGCGCCGCCTGAACGGGGACGGTCCCCGGAAGGAGCAGCGCAGCCGCAAGGCAGGCTGCTGCAAGTTTCATCCATTTCTTTTTCATTTTTTGCCCCTGTTTTACAATTTAACTTAGAAAAGTATATTGACACTGAACTATACTTGTGATACTATTTTTAGCGATTACAGGATAGAGGTTGCGGTTTCCATCAGTAGCAAGCGGCGAGGGCTCCGAGGGCCTTGTGACCTGCTGTGAAAGGGGACGCCGCCGAAGAGGGCCCTCCCCCGGAGGACGGTCCTCTGGACGCGTGGGTGAACAGCCCCGCGGCTGTCACCGGCGGGACCGGTGGAGCGCTGTCTGTATTTGGAATATGGTGTCGGAGCGTATTCGTGCGTCTCTGACATTATAGTACAAAATCAGCCGGTGTGTAAACCCGCTGATTTCTTTTTTTATCGATTGTCCCTGAGCCGATTGATAAAATCTGTATTTTTCAGGCCGGACAAGCTCATTTCCTGGAAAAAACGCATAGAATCAGGATAGAAACACGGGAGGTCATTGAAATGGAAAAGTACAAAGTAGGCGTGATCGGCGGCACCGGCATGGTGGGCCAGCGTTTCGTCACTCTGATGGAGAACCACCCCTGGTTCCAGCTCACTGCCATCGCTGCAAGCCCCCGCTCCGCGGGCAAGACCTATGAGGAGGCCATCGGCAGCCGCTGGGCCATGGACACTCCCATGCCGGAAGAGGCGAAGAAGATGGTGGTCCTCAACGCCGAGGCCGACGTGGAGAAGATCGCCTCCATGGTGGATTTCGTCTTTTCCGCCGTTGATATGAAGAAGGAGGAGATCCAGGCCCTGGAGGAGGAGTACGCCAAACACGAGTGCCCTGTGGTCTCCAATAACTCCGCCCATCGCTGGACGGCCGACGTGCCCATGGTGGTGCCCGAGATCAACCCCGAGCATATCGAGGTCATCCCCGCCCAGCGCAAGCGCCTGGGCACCCAGCGGGGCTTCATCGCCGTCAAGTCCAACTGCTCCCTGCAGAGCTATGTGCCCGCCCTGCACCCCCTGAAGGACAGATTCGGCCTGAGCAAAGCCCTGGTGTGTACCTATCAGGCCATCTCCGGCGCCGGCAAGACCTTTGAGACCTGGCCCGAGATGGTGGACAACGTGATCCCCTACATCGGCGGCGAGGAGGAGAAGAGCGAGCGGGAGCCCCTGAAGCTGTGGGGCCATGTGGAGAACGGCGTCATCGTCAACGCCGAGACTCCCTCCATCACCGCCCAGTGCTTCCGGGTGGCCGCTTCCAACGGCCACATGGCCGCCGTGTTCGCCAGCTTCGACAAGAAGCCCTCCATGGAGGAGATGAAGGAGGCCTGGGCCAGCTTCCGCGGCCGCGCCCAGGAGCTGGAGCTCCCCTCCGCCCCGAAGCAGTTCCTCCACTATTTCGAGGACCCCTCCCGCCCCCAGACCAGACTGGACCGCATGACCGAGAACGGCATGGCCGTGTGCCTGGGCCGCCTCCGTCCCGATACGCAGTATGACTACAAGTTCGTCTGCCTGTCCCACAACACCCTCCGGGGCGCTGCCGGCGGCGCGGTCCTGCTGGCCGAGCTGCTCTGCGCCGAGGGTTACATTACCAGGAGGTAATCAGTATGAGAGAGCCTATCTTCACCGGCGCCTGCACCGCTATCGTCACTCCCTTCGACCAGAGCGGCGCCATCAACTATGACGCCTTCGGCAAGCTCATCGACGAGCAGATCGCCCGGGGCATCGACGCCATCTGCGTCTGCGGCACCACCGGCGAGAGCGCCACCATGTCCATCCGGGAGCACATCGCCGCCGTGGAGTTCTGTGTCAAGAAGGTGGATCATCGGGTCAAGGTCATCGCCGGCGCGGGCAGCAATGATACCTCCGCCGCCGTCTACCTGTCCCAGCACGCCCAGGATTCGGGAGCCGACGCCCTGCTCCATGTGACTCCCTACTACAACAAGGCCAGCCAGACCGGCCTCATCAAGCACTATGAGTACATCGCCGACCGGGTGGAGCTGCCCATCCTTCTCTACAACGTCCCCGGCCGTACCGGCGTGTCCTTTACCGCCGAGACTTATAAGATCCTCTCCCAGCATCCCAAAATCAACGGCGTCAAGGAGGCCAGCGGCAACTTCTCCCTGCTGGCCCATACCCGCTACCTCTGCGGCGACGACTTCTATGTCTGGTCGGGCAACGACGACCAGGTGGTGCCCATGATGGCCCTGGGCGCCAAGGGCGTCATCTCGGTTGCCTCCAACCTGGTGCCCGAGGTGATGGTCAAGATGAGCCACCTCTGCCTGGAGAACGATTTCGAGGACGCCTCCAAGCTCCAGATCCAGTACATGGACCTTATCGACGCCCTCTTCATCGAGGTCAACCCCATCCCCATCAAGGCCGCCATGAATCTGGCCGGCTACGAGATGGGCGGCCTGCGCCTGCCCCTGTGCGATATCTCCGACGCCCATCTGGAGGTCCTCCGCGCCTCCATGAAGCGCATGAACCTGCTCCACTGAGCAAGAGAGGACGTTGAACGATGGTCCGAATCCTGATTTCCGGCTGCTGCGGCCATATGGGCCGGGTGGTGGCCGACATCTGCGCCGGTACCGCCGGCGTGGAGGTGGTGGGCGGCTTTGACATCCTGGGACAGAGCGGCGGGGATTTCCCCGTCTGGTCCTCCCCCGCCGCCTGCACGGCCGAGGCCGACGCGGTCATCGACTTTTCCAGCCCCGCCGCGCTGGACGGTCTGCTGGAGTTCGGCGTCCGGCGGAAGGTCCCGCTGGTGCTGGCCACCACGGGCTACTCCGCCGAACAGCTCGCCCAGATCGATGAGGCCGCCAAGTCGGTGCCCATTTTCCGCTCCGCCAATATGTCCCTGGGCGTCAATGTCCTGCTGGATCTGGTGCGCCGGGCCGCCTCCATCCTGGGGGAGAGCTATGACGTGGAGATCGTGGAGCGCCACCACAACCGCAAGGTGGACGCTCCCAGCGGCACCGCCCTGATGATCGCCGACGCGGCGGCCTCCGCCCTTCCCTACGAGGCCCGCTATGTCTATGACCGGCAGTCGGTCCGCCAGAAGCGGGATCCCCACGAGATCGGCATCTCCGCTGTCCGGGGCGGCAATATCGTGGGCGACCACGAGATCATCTTTGCCGGCCGGGACGAGGTCATTGAACTCAAGCACTCCGCCATGAGTCGGGAGGTCTTTGCCTCCGGCGCCGTCAAGGCCGCCTG
Source organism: Pseudoflavonifractor sp. HCP28S3_F10 (assembly GCF_052065415.1). Classification (NCBI taxonomy): domain Bacteria; kingdom Bacillati; phylum Bacillota; class Clostridia; order Eubacteriales; family Oscillospiraceae; genus Pseudoflavonifractor; species Pseudoflavonifractor sp. HCP28S3_F10. The sequence continues at coordinate 6,909 of NZ_JBQHUB010000008.1, forward strand.
CTTCCTCTCCGGCGTTCAGGAGCCGGGCCTGTACTCCATGAGCGACCTGGTAGCCAATTCCTGAACCACGCGCCATATAAAAAAGAGCGTACCTGCATGCAGGTACGCTCTTTTTCTGTCTGTGTTTTCTCAGCTCTGCCCGGTGAGCTGGGCCAGCGCGGCGATGAGGGCGTCCATCTCCCCGTCGGTGCCGATGGTGATGCGCAGATGGTCGGAGATCCGGGGCCTGCCCCACCAGCGGACCAGGATGCCTTTCTCCCGCAGGCCGTCCAGCAGCTCCTTGCCGCTGACGCCGGGATAGGATACAAAGAGGAAATTGGCCCTGGAGGGGCAGACCTGAAAGCCCATGGCGGTCAGCCGCTCCGCCGTCCGCTCCCGGGTAGCCATGATGCGGCTGCGGGTCTCCTCAAAATAGTCATTGTCGGCCACGGAGCCCTCGGCGGCGGCCAGGGCCACCCGGTCCAGGGTATAGGAGTTAAAGGAATTCTTCACGCAGTTCAGCGCGGCGATCAGGTTGGCGCTGCCGATGGCGTAGCCCACCCGCATTCCCGCCAGGGACCGGGACTTGGACATGGTACGCACCACCAGCAGGTTGGGATACCGGTCCAGCAGGGACAGGGCGGAGTCGGTACCGAAATCCACGTAGGCCTCGTCGATAATGACCGCCGCGTCCGGGTTGCCGGCGGCCAGCCGCTCGATGTCGCTCAGCGGGAGGGCGATGCCCGTCGGGGCGTTGGGATTGGGCAGGATGACGCCGCCGTTGTTCCCGATGAACTCCTCCACCGGGACCGAGAAATCCCCGTTCAGGGGCACTTCCTCATAGGGTACGTCGAACAGCCCGGCGTAGACCGGGTAAAAGCTGTAGGAGATATCGGGGAAGCGGATGGCCCGCTCCGGGCCGAAAAACGCCTGGAAGCAAAAACCCAGCACCTCGTCGGAGCCGTTGCCCACAAAGACCTGGTCCTCCCTCACGCCGTGGAACCGTGCAAGGGCGCCGCGCAGCTTACCGGCCTCCGGATCGGGATAGAGCCGCAGGCTTTCGCCCGCCAGCTCCCGGATGGCCGCCAGGGCCCCGGGAGAAGGTGGATAGGGGTTCTCGTTGGTGTTCAGCTTGATGAATTTGCGGTCCTTCGGCTGCTCGCCGGGGGTGTAGGGGACCATGTCCCGGATCCTGCTGCTCCAAAACTCTTTCATGCCTTCGGCTCCTCGCTCCGCTTGATTTTTTTGATACTTTTCTCCGCCTTGCTCCGGGGGAGCATCAGCTCATGCCCGCAGCCCTGGCAGCGCAGGCGGAAATCCATGCCCACCCGCAGCACCAGCCATTCCCGGCTGCCGCAGGGATGCTGCTTTTTCAGTTCCAGAACGTCGCCCACCTGTACGTCCATGGTAATCCATCCTTTCCCGCTGTCACACTTTACTCTGATACTATATTATAGATTCCCGATCTTCCTCTGTCAATTCAAGGATGTCCCACGCATATAGTAACGTGGAAACGTTTGTGCCGCGGCTATCCCCGGCACCCCTGAGTTCCATGAGAAAGGATATGGTTGACTTGACACCTTTTTTCCCACCTGAGGGCCAACTGTTACATACGCCCGAAAACCGCGCTGCCTGCGCCTCCTCCGGCGGACTGCTTCAGGCCATGGCGGCAGGGACCGTTCTGGAGGGCACCGCGCTTCTCTGCGACCAGGAGCACAATCTGACGGTATCTCTTGGAAATGGTATTCTGGGTACCATTCCCCGGGAAGAGGCCGCCCTGGGCATCGCGGAGGGCACCACCCGGGACATCGCCATCCTTTCCCGGGTGGGGCGGCCTGTAGCCTTCCTGGTCGAGGATATAGGGCTTCGGGAAGGTACGCTCCACCCCATTCTCTCCCGGCGCAGGGCCCAGCGGCTGGCGCTGGACGCCCTGCTCTCCCACGCCAGGCCGGGCACTGTGCTCCCCGCCGTCGTGTCCCATCTGGAACCCTTCGGCGCCTTTGTGGACCTGGGCTGCGGCGTGACCTCCATGATCGGCATTGAGCATATCTCGGTCTCCCGCATCTCCCACCCCGGACAGCGCTTTTATCCCGGGCAGGCCATCTTTGTCGTGGTACTGGACCTGGACCCGGAGCAGGAGCGGATCTACCTCACCCACCGGGAGCTGCTGGGCACCTGGAGTGAGAACGCCGCCCCCTTCCGGCCCGGTATGACGGTACCCGGCATCGTGCGCGGGATCAAGGAGTACGGGGCCTTTATAGAGCTGGCCCCCAATCTCTCAGGCCTGGCGGAAATGCGGGACGGCCTGCAGGAGGGCCAGCGTGTGTCGGTCTTTATCAAATCCATCGTACCGGAGAAGATGAAGATCAAGCTGCTGATCATCGACCTGCTTCCGCCGGAGCCCCCCGCTCCCCTGTCCTATTTCATCACCGGAGGGCAGCTGACCCACTGGCGCTACGCCCCGGAGGGCTGTACCCGGGTGGGCGCCGAGACCGTTTTTCTGGCCCCGGAGTAAAAAAATACCCTCCCGGAATGTACCTGTGCCTTCCGGGAGGGTGTGTGTCCCATACCTATTCCGGCTTATGCTCCAGAGATTCGATCCCTTTCTGCTCCAATCTGAAGTGGACCCACTCCCCTACCAGGGAGTAAATCACCGCAAATGTGGGCACGCCCAGCACCATGCCTGCAAACCCGAACAGTCCGCCGCCCACCACGATGGAGACCAGCACCCAGAACGCAGAAATGCCGGTGCTGTTGCCCAGAATCTTGGGTCCCAGAATGTTTCCGTCAAACTGCTGCAGCGCAAGGGCCAGAATACCAAACCGCAGCGCCTGCCAGGGGTCCACGATGAGCAGAATCAGCACACAGGGCACCGCGCCTACGATGGGTCCGAAGAAGGGAATCACATTGGTCACGCCGATGATCACGCTGATGAGTACCGCAAAGTCGATGCGGAGTATATTGGTCAGGAAAAAGCAGAGCACACCGATGATGGCGCTGTCCAGTATTTTACCATTGATAAAGCCCGAAAAAATATTGTTCGCCCGGCTGCAGATATTGATCATACGGTTGGCTCTCCCTGTCGGAAGGATCGCATAGACCAGCTTCTTGCACTGTGTTGCAATGGTGGCTTTTTCCAGCAGCATATAAATGGAAGAGATCACCGTTGTGATCGCCGAGATCAGGACAGATACCAGCCCGGTACCTACCGCCAGGCCCATGCTCAGCACATAGGGGATGGCTTTCGAGGCCAGGTCGGAGAGTTTGCTCACAATATCCGTATAAGACATCATAAACTGATTCAGGATCTGATTGACTACCGCCTGGTCGATATTGAAGTCCGCGGACATCTTCCGGATGATCTCGTTCAGGTTCAGAACAAACCCCTGTACGATGCCATAGAGAGACACCACGCTGTCGGCAACCTGGGGCAGCACCAGCTTGACAAGGATAGCCATCAGTGCAATTGCGATGATATAGGTGACCAACACCGCCAGACCCCGCCGGCATCTGAGCCGCCGGAACACCGTCCGTTCAAAATAATTGGCCGGCCCATTGAGCAGATAGGCAAAGGCAAAGCCCACGATGAAGGGCATGAGCACATTGAGCACCATGGCCACAAACTGCCGCACGATCCCCAGATGGGTAAAAACCAGATAGAACGCGATCCCGATCAGGACCACCAACAAGTTGGAGATCGCCTGTTCATCCAGCATGAACCATTTCTTTTTCCCACTCACAGCACTTCCCTGCCTTTCCCGGATCCCTTTCTTGCGGCTTTACTCCCTCCGTGGGACATCGCCGCAAAATGTGCCCCCAGTAAAGATTATTGTAGCATACAGGCCTCCACTGCGGCAAGGACCATATCCCGTCAGGATATGGTCCCTGTTTTTCTTTTTACTCCACCAGCACGCGGTGGAACACCTTTTTGCCCTTTTTGATCATCAGGCCGTCACCGCTCATCTGGCCGGCGGTAAAGGCGGCGTTCACATCGCTCACCTTTTCGCCGTTGGCGGATACGCCGCCCTGCTCCACCAGACGGCGGGCCTCCTTCTTGGAGGGCGCCAGACCGCACTTGACCATCAGGTCCAGGATACCGATGGCGCCGTCGGTCAGGTCGCCGGCGCTCAGCGTGGTGGACGGGGTGTTGCTCATATCGCCGCCGCCCACAAAGAGGGCCCGGGCGGCGCTCTGGGCCTTCTGGGCCTCCTCCTCGCCGTGGACCATCTTGGTCAGCTCATAGGCCAGGATCTCCTTGGCGGTATTGAGCTGAGAGCCCTCCCACTGGTCCATCTCATTGATCTGCTCGATGGGCAGGAAGGTCAGCATGCGGATACACTTGAGCACGTCCGCGTCGTCCACGTTGCGCCAGTACTGGTAGAAGTCGTAGGGCGAAGTCTTGTTGGGGTCCAGCCAGACGGCATTTCCGGCGGTCTTGCCCATCTTCTTGCCCTGGGAGTCGGTGAGCAGAGTGATGGTCATGGCGTGGGCGTCCTTGCCCAGCTTGCGGCGGATGAGCTCGGTGCCACCCAGCATGTTGGACCACTGGTCATCGCCGCCGAACTGCATGTTGCAGCCGTAGTGCTGGAACATATAGTAGAAATCGTAGGACTGCATGATCATGTAGTTGAACTCCAGGAAGGACAGGCCTTTCTCCATCCGCTGCTTGTAGCACTCGGCCCGCAGCATGTTGTTCACGCTGAAGCAGGCGCCCACCTCCCGCAGCAGCTCCACATAATTCAGGCTCAGCAGCCACTCGGCATTGTTGAGCATCATGGCCTTGCCTTCGCCGAAGTCGATGAAGCGCTCCATCTGGCGCTTGAAGCACTCGGCATTGTGGTCGATATCCTCTTTGGTCAGCATCTTGCGCATGTCGGTGCGGCCGGAGGGGTCGCCGATCATGGTGGTGCCGCCGCCGATGAGGGCGATGGGCCGGTTGCCCGCCATCTGCAGCCGCTTCATCAGGGTCAGGGCCATGAAGTGACCGGCGGTCAGGCTGTCGGCGGTGCAGTCGAAGCCGATATAGAAGGTCGCCTTGCCCTCGTTGATCATTTTGGAAATCTCTTCCTCATTGGTGACCTGGGCCACCAGCCCGCGGGCCTTCAGTTCCTCGTAACAAGTCATACTCATTTTGCTCCTTTTATCTTTATCGTGTTTTGTACATTAAAATGCGGCGCCGCGTCCAGCGTGTTCAAACGCTCCTGGCGTGCTGCTCCCGGCGGCTCTTAAGTACATTGTACCCCACCACGCCGGCCACCACGATCACCGCGCCCACCAGGGCCAGGGGGCCTACTCTCTCCCCGTAGAACAGGGCCACCCAGATGGGATTGAGGATGGGCTCGATGCCAGTGATAAGGGCGGCCGTCACCGCCGGAGTGGTACGCAGGCCGATACACATCATCACGTAGCCCAGGCCCACCTGGAAGGCGCCCAGAACCACCACACTGACGATGGCCGTGGTGGTAAAGCAGGTCTCACGCACCAGGAAAGGCAGCCCGATGATAATACTGATGACCTCGGCCCAGAACACCGAACACACCGGGTCAGCGTCGGGCAGGTCGTTGAGCAGGAACACCCCCGCATAACACAGCCCGGAGAGCAGCGCCAGGGCATTGCCCAGCATTCCGCCCATGGCGAGGCCGTCCAGGAAGAAGCACACCACGCCGGACACTACCACGGCGCAGGCCGCCAGGTCCAGCTTTCCCGGCCGCTTCCGCCAGAACACAGCGTTGAGCAAAATAACGAAGATGGGTGCCGTGAACTGCAGCACGATGGCGTTGGCGGCGGTGGTGAGCTTGTTGGAGAGGGAGTAGAGCACCGTGGTCCCGCAGACGCTGAGGGCGCCCAGGGCGATCCACCGGCTCATGCGCAGGCGGTGCCTGCTGAGCAGCATGTATCCCCCCACCACTACCAGGGCCACCATGTTCCGGGCGCTGTTGATGCTCATGGCGTTCCAGGGGATGAGCTTGATGCACAGCCCCCCGATACTGTACAGCAGGGCGGCGAAGAATACGAACCGGGTCCCCCGCCGCCGCTGTGCTGCCGTGATCTCTTGTTCCATAAGACCTCCCTGTCTGTACCGGGCAATAGAAACGCCCTCTGTCCCGCGGGACAGAGGGCGACATGATCGCGGTACCACCTCTGGTTTTGCCCATCCCTCACGGCATGGGCCTCGTCGAGTGCTATCACACTCCCGCGCTGTAACGGGCGCACCCGGCTCCCCCTACTGAATCGCTCGTTCGGAAGGCCGCTCCGGGGTGTATTCACGGCGTCCGCTCTCCTCTTCCCACCAAACCAGAGGCTCTCTTTGCAGCGGATGGGCCGATACTCCTCCCCATCATTGCGATATTGGTCTGTATTATAGCCTACTCCTCCGCTTTTGTCAATCCGATCATCCCGATCAGATCTCCGCGGCTGAACAGGGTCGGATCTGCCGGGTCAGGAAGTCCAGGACTGTTTGGTTAAAATCCTTCGCTTCCTCATACACGGCATGGCCGTATTGAGGATACATTATCAGCCGGCTCCCCGGTATCCCCTCCGCAAGCTCGTGGGAGGCCTGCCCGCCCACCACCTGGTCTTTTTCGCCGCCGATGACCAGCGTGTCCGCCTTGATCAGATGCAGCCGCTCATGACAGTCATGGCCGCCTTGACATCAGCCGCCATATTCTCTGTGGAACAGCCCGGCTCCATCTGGTTTTTCCTGCTGAAAACGTACACTCTATACTCTCTGGCAAAGTCCCTGTACATGACCGAGACGGGCAGCGCCATTCCTCTGACCGTTTTCAGGCCGCTCCCAACCCGGGAATCAGAACGAGAGCCCTTTTCCCGTTTCCAAACGAAACGTAATCCATGGTTGTGCCCAAAAGCGGAATACACCCGTTCTTCGCGCAATTGAACATAGACCGACCTCACCATTCCAATCCGTTGGTCAAATTTTCCGCCGTCCTAGCGTCTCTTCTTATAGGCCTCCGCGGCCGAGAGCAGCTCGTCTGCCCCGGCCAGGATGGCCGTCGTGATGTGCTCGCCGCCGGTGAGCCGGGCCAGCTCCTCCGTCCGGCGGGCGCGGCTCAGCCGCTCCACCTCAGTAAAGGTCCGCTCGTTCCGCTCCCCCTTGACCACCGTGAAATGGGTGTCCGCCATGGCGGCGATCTGGGGCAGGTGGGTCACGCAGAGCACCTGCTTGTGCCCGGCCACGTCGGACATCTTCTCGGCCACCTTCTGGGCCGCCCGGCCGGACACACCGGTGTCCACCTCGTCGAAGATGAGGGTGCCCACCGCCTCGTTTTCGGCCAGCACGTTCTTCAGGGCCAGCATGATGCGGGAGAGCTCGCCGCCCGAGGCGATGCGCTGGATGGGTTTCAGATCCTCGCCCACGTTGGCCGACATGAGGAACTGCACCTCGTCCATACCGGTCTCATCCATGCCCAGCTCGCCGCCCTTGGGCTTGAAGTCCGCCTGGAAGCGGACTTTTGGCATATCCAGCTGCCGCAGCTCGGATTGGATGCGCACCTGCAGGGTCTCTCCCGCACGGAGCCGGGCAGCCGTCAGGGCGGCACCCTTTTCCCGGACCTCCTTCAAAACCTGGGCCTGCTTTTTCTCCAGCCTGGCGATGGTATCGCTGGAGTACCGGATCTCCTCCAGCTCGGCACGGCAGCGCTCCAGATAGGCCAGCATCTCCCCCACCGTGCCGCCGTATTTCTTCTTCAGCCGGTAGAGCACGTCCAGCCGGCCCTCGATCTCGTCCAGCTCTCCCGGCTCAAAGTCAAACTGATCCCGCAGGTCCCGTACCAGCTCGGCCGCGTCGTCGGCCGCCGAGCGCAGCTCCACAAGGCGCTCAGCCACCGCGCCGATCCCGCCGCTCATGCGGGACACGGCGGAGAGCTCCCCCTCCGCCTGGGCGATGAGGGACGCCGCCCCCTCCCGGTCATCGTCGCCGGAGAGGGCAAAATGGGCCGCCTCCACCGCGCCGATGAGCTTTTCAGCGTTGCGCAGCAGAGTCCGCCGCTGGGTGAGCGTCTCCTCCTCACCCTCCTTCAGGCCGGCCCGTTCCAGCTCGCCGATCTGGAAATTCAGGCTGTCGATCCGCCGGGATTTGACCGCGTCATCCATCTGGAGAGAGGCGATCTCCTTCCGCAGGGCAGTCAGCTCCCGGAAGGACTGCTGGTAGTCCTCCAGCAGCGCCCCGGTCTCGCCGAAGCTGTCCAGATAGGCCAGATGGCAGTTCTCGTCCAGGAGCTGCTGCCCGTCGTGCTGGCCGTGGATGTTCACCAGCTGACGGCCCAGCTCCCGCAGCTGGCTCACGTTCAGCAGCCGGCCGTTGACCCGGCAGATGTTCTTGCCGTCTGCCTGGATCTCACGCTGGATCAGGAGGTTCCCGTCCTCGTCCGGCGCCACGCCGTTCTCCCCGAACCACGCCAGCTCCGGCAGACGGATGAACTGGGCCTCCACCCGGGCGCTGCGGGCGCCGGTGCGGATCAGGTCCCGGCTGGTGCGGGCGCCGATGATGGCGCCGATGGCGTCGATAACGATGGACTTGCCCGCGCCGGTCTCGCCGGTCAGTACATTGAAGCCGCTGTCAAATTGAATATCCGCCGACTCGATGACTGCGATATTTTCGATATGGAGCAGAGAGAGCATGGTACACCTCCCATTCGATCCGGAGCGCCGTTCCGCTTATTTCAGCATCTTGTGGATCTCGTCGCAGAACTCCACCGCTGCCTCGTTGGTCCGCATAATGAGGATAGCGGTGTCATCCCCCGCAAGGCTCCCTACCAGATCCTCGATCTCCATGCCGTCGATCGCCGCGCCGGCTGCATTGGCCAGACCGGGCATGGTCTTGAGCACCACGATGTTCTGCGCCACATCGAAGGAGGTGACGCTCTCCTTGAAAATAGTACGCAGCCGCCCCGCCAGATTGAGGGACGCCTTGCGCTCCGACACCGCGTAGCGGTAGGTGCCGTAGCCGGTGAGCTCCTTGATGAGATGGAGCTCCTTGATGTCCCGGGAAATGGTGGCTTGGGTGGACTGGACCCCTCTGGCCCGGAGCTCGGCCAGCAGCTGGTCCTGGGTCTCCACGTCGCGCTCCCCGATGATACGCAGTATCTCCTGCTGTCGCTTGGCCTTCATGGCTACATCCTCCCCAGTTTCTGCGTCATGATCTCATAAAAGCTGCGGCCGGTCAGCCGTACCAGGTGGGTCTTGGACTCGGCCTGCCGGATCTCCATCACGTCCCCGCCGTTGAGCTTGAACGCCTTGCCGCCGTCCACCGAGAGATAGGCGGTCTTGCGGCTCATGCAGCGCATCTTTACCGTCACCGTCCGGCGGTGGTCCAGCACAAAGGACTTGGCGTTGACGGCGTGGGGACAGATGGGCGTCACGATGATATTCTCGGCAGTGGGCTCCACGATGGGGCCGCCCGCCGACATGGAATAGGCAGTGGAACCGGTGGGTGTGCTGATGATGACGCCGTCGCCGGAAAAGGCGGTGATGGGCACCCCGTCACTGCGCACCTCCATCTCCACCACCCGGGCCACCGCGCCCTTGGTGATAACCGCATCGTTGAGGGCGATATCAGAGAAAATGGTCTTTCCGTCCCGCCGGATGGCCACTGACAGCATCATCCGGGACTCCACCGTGTATTTTCCCACCGCCAGCCTGGAGAGCAGGGAGAGCTCCCCCTGCTCCACCTCGGCCATGAAGCCCACGCTGCCCAGGTTCACTCCCAGAATGGGCACCCCATGGGCATTGGCGTCCTTGGCGGCGTGGAGAATGGTGCCGTCACCGCCGAAGCAGATCAGAATGTCCGCGTCCTTCAGCTCCTCCTCCATATTGGAGAAGGTCACCTGCCGCGGAAATTTGATATCACTCCCCTCTGTAGTAAAGGGGAGGCAGATCCGGGTCTCCACCCCCGCGTTTTTCAAAATACGCTCCGCGGCCTGGGCCGCCTTGAGGCCCTTGTCCCGGTACGGATTGGGACTAAGTATGATCTTCACTGTCCGCTTTCCTCCAATGTCTCGTGGGATTGGGCCACCAGCGCCCTGATATCGCCTTCCCATGGCGCGCCGGGTCCGCCCGCGCCCACTGAGAGGTGGCCCAGATATTCAATATTCCCCTCCGGTCCCTTGATGGGTGAAAAGGTCATATCCTTTACAAGGAAATCTGCCTCTCTGGCGTGCTCCAGGAAGTGCTCCAGCACCTCCTGATGGACCTTGGGGTCCCGGACCACGCCCTTCTTGCCCACCTTTTCCCGGCCTGCTTCAAACTGGGGCTTAACCAGGCAGACTACCTCTCCGCTCTCCTTCAGCACCCCCCGCAGGGCGGGCAGGATAAGCCGCAGAGAAATGAAGGACACATCCACCGAGGCGAAGTCCAGCTCCTCCGGGATCTGCTCGTGGGTCAGATAGCGGGCGTTGGTCCGCTCCAGAGCCACGACCCTCTCATCGCTTCGGATCTTCCAGTCCAGCTTTCCGTAGCCCGTGTCCACCGCATATACCTTTGCCGCGCCGTTTTGCAGCATACAGTCGGAAAAGCCCCCGGTGGAGGCGCCGATGTCGGCGCAGATCTTCCCCTCCAGCTGGATGGGAAAGACTTTCATCGCCTTTTCCAGCTTCAGGCCGCCCCGGCTCACATAGGGGATGGCCCGGCCCCGTACCTCGATCCGGGCGTCCTCCGCCACAGCGGTTCCGGATTTGTCCACCCGCTGCCCGTTGACGAATACCAGTCCGCTCATGATGGTCGCCTGGGCTTTCTGGCGGCTCTCAAAATATCCCTGCTCCGTCAGCAGCACATCCAGCCGCTTCTTAGGCATGCCGCAGGACCTCCTCCGCTCGTTTTGTCAAATCTTCCGCGCTCAGGCCGCACAGCTCTCTCAGCTGCTCCACTGAGCCGTGGGGGACATACCGCTCCCCCAGATCCTGTAAAGCAATTTTCTTTACAGGTACACCCTGAAGCGCCAATCCGGCTGCCAGGCGCCGGCCCACGCTGTTGCTGCTGATGCTCTCCTCTGCCGCCAGCAGTGCTCCGGTACGCCGGACCGACGCCGCCGCTGTCTCAAGCTGTAAAGGTGTTATCCTTCCCAGCTTTACTACCTCAGCAGATATTCCTTTTTCGGCCAGTCGATCCGCCGTGTCCAGCAGAACGTTGATAAATGTACCATATCCCACCAGAGTGATGTCACTTCCCTGCCGCAGCACCACGTCAGCTGTTCCGGCATCTTCCCGGTATCGTCCCTCGCCGCCCCGTGGGTAGCGGACAGCCACCGGTCCGTCGCACTGAAGCACCGCGTGGCGCAGCATGGTGCGCAGCTCCCGGAAGCTGGCGGGACAAAGCACCGTCATCCCCGGAATGGTATCCAGAAATGCCTGGTCAAACACACCGTGATGGGTCTCGCCGTCCGCTCCTACCAGTCCGGACCGGTCCACTCCGAACACCACGTGGAGACGCTGGATGCCCACGTCGTGGACCAGCATATCATAGCTTCTCTGCAAAAAGGAGGAGTACACCGCAAATACCGGCGTCATCCCCTGCTTGGCCATGCCGGCGGCCATGGCGGCGGCATGGCCCTCGGCGATGCCTACATCGAAGCTCCGCTCCGGATAGCGCCGGAAAAACTCGGTCAGTCCGGTGCCGGGCACCATGGCCGCCGAGATGGCGCATACCCGCGGATCTTCCTCCGCCAGCTCACACATGGCCTCCCCAAAGGCCTTTGAAAAATCTCTGTCTGAGGGCCGGAGCGGCTCTCCGCTCTCAATACAGAACTTACCCACACCGTGGAACCGGTCCGGATTGCGCTCTGCCGGTGAATAGCCTTTTCCCTTTACAGTTCTCACATGGAGCAGGACCGGGCATCTGAGATCCCTGGCATATTGCAGCAGTTGGGTCAGGTGCTTTACATCGTGGCCGTCCACCGGGCCCAGGTAGGTGAAGCCCATATCCTCGAACATGCTGCAGGGCAGCAGAGTGCCTTTGATGGCTGTTTTTACCTTGTGCGTCACACGATAAATATGCCTGCCCCCCGGCAGGACCCCCATCACCTTCCGGTATCCCTTCTTGAAGCGAAGATACTGTGGCTTGAGCCGCTGGCGGGCCAGGAGCTGAGCCACGCCGCCCACATTTTTCGTGATGGACATGCCGTTGTCATTGAGGATCACGATAAGGGGCTCCCGGCTGTTTCCGGCATCGGACAGGCCCTCATAGGCCAGTCCGCCAGTCAGGGCGCCGTCTCCGATGAGGGCTATCACATGGTAGTCCTCCCCCATCCGGGTCCGGGCCCGGGCCATGCCCACCGCCACCGATACCGAGTCGGAGGCGTGACCGGCAATGAAGGCGTCGTGAATGCTCTCGGCGGGCTTGGGAAAGCCCGCCAAGCCGCCGAAGGTACGCAGTGTGTCCATCCGGTCCGCCCGTCCGGTGAGCATTTTATGGATATAGCATTGATGCCCCACGTCAAATACCACCCGGTCCCGGCTGGTGTCAAAGACCCGGTGGATGGCCACCGTAATCTCCACGGCTCCCAGGTTGGAACCCAGGTGTCCTCCGGTGCGGGAGACCGTGTCGATCAGCTCCTCCCGCAGTTGGCCGCACAGAGCTTCCGCCTCCCGGTCGGTGAGCCCGTGCAGGTCGGGGCATGTTTTGTCCAGATGAATGATAGTACCGCCTCCCATTTGGTGGGCTGGTGCCTGTCAGCGCCAGAGATACATGCCGCCCGCGCCGATGGCGATCCCCAGCAGGGCTCCCATCAGCACCTGGATCGGCGTATGTCCCAGAAGCTCTTTCAGCTCCTTGCTGAAGAATTCCGGCTTCATTTCCTTCCAGTGTTCCATCATGTAATTGAGGATCTTGGCCTGTTCTCCCGCCGCCCGGCGAACATTGGATGCGTCGTACATGACCACGATGGCCACCACCGCCGCGATGGAAAAGCTGACCGATCCAAACCCCTGCATCATCCCCACCGCGGACGCGCAGGCGCACACAAAGGCCGAATGGGAGCTGGGCATCCCGCCGCTGGACAGGATGTGCCGCCAGTCCCAGCGCCCCTTGGTGATAAGTGTCAGCAGGACCTTCAGGATCTGAGCCGCAGCCCAGGCCATGATGGACAGGTCCAATATCTTATTCCCCGTCAGAATGTCACTTACGTTCATCCTCCGGCCCCCGTTCTTATTTCTTTCGTCCCACCAGAGAATCGGCCAGCCAGCACAGGAAGGAGGCGTCCTCAAAGAGCGACAGAGCCTCTTCGCCCTCCCGGGTCAGCTGCTCCACCAGACGGGCACACTCCTCCAGCCCTTTGAGCGTCACAAAGGTGGTCTTTTCATTCTCGGTATCCGAGCCCACGGGCTTGCCCAGCGTAGCCTCGTCCCCAGTCACATCCAGCATATCGTCCTGGATCTGGAACGCCAGCCCCAGCTTCTGAGCGTAGCGGCGCACGGCGGCGCGCTGTTCTTCGCTGCCGCCGGCCAGGATACAGCCCATCTCGGCGGCGGCTGAGATGAGCGCGCCGGTCTTGAGCCGCTGGAGCTCCTCCACTTCGCCCAAGGTCAGGGCGTGGCCCTCTCCCGCCATGTCCAGGGCCTGTCCGCCCACCATGCCCCGGGCGCCGGCCGCCTGTCCCAGGCAGGCCGCCGCGGCCAGGACCCGTTCAGCGGGAAGGCTTTTTCCGTTTTCCAGCATGGTCTCAAAGGCGGCGGTGAGCAGCGCGTCGCCGGCCAGAACCGCTGTTGCCTCCCCGTATACCTTATGATTGGTGGGCCGGCCCCGGCGCAGATCATCATCGTCCATACAGGGCAGGTCATCGTGGATCAGGGAATAGGTATGCAGCATCTCCACTGCGCAGGCAAAGGGCAGCGCCGCCTCCGTGTCGCCGCCGCACATACGGCAGGTCTCCAGCAGCAGCACGGGGCGCAGCCGCTTCCCCCCCGCCAGCAGGCTGTACCGCATGGCGTCATAGAGGTCGGCGCGGCCGTCCCGGCCGTCAAAGCAGTGACGGAGCCATTCCTCTACCGCCGCGCAGTCCTGCTGCAGGCGCTCACTATGGGTCATACGCTCTCCTCCTTGTCCATGGGCTGTTCCACCGGCGCTCCGTCCGGGCCGGCAGTCAGCTTCCGCACCTTCTGCTCCGCCTTGTCCAGCATGGCGGTGCATTTTTTCATCAGGGCCGTTCCCTCTTCAAAAAGGGCCATGGACTCCTCCAGCGGGGCGTCCCCCTGCTCCAGGCGGCGGACGATCTCCTCCAGCCGGGCGGTAGCCTGTTCAAATGTCAGCTTTTTCTCAGCCATTGTCTCTCTTCCTTTCCTGTGCCGCGGCGGCTATTCCACCCGGCAGCGGATGGAGCCGTCTGATACCCGCAGCTCCAGCCGGTCCCCCGGAGCCGTGTCGCTCCGGAAACGGACCACGCCGCCATCCTCTTTCCGGGCGATGGCATATCCCCGGCCCAGCACCTTGAGCGGGCTCATGGCGTCCAGCCCCGCCGCAAGGCGGGCCAGCCGCTCTTTCTCCCCGCTCAGCACGGCGGACATGCCGCCGGCCAGGCGGGTGCGCTGATGGTCCAGCGCGGCGCGGCGGTCCTCCACCGCCGCCATGGGGTCCCTCAGCACCCGCCGCTCCCCTATCCGGTCCATCCGGGTCCGGGCCTGCTCCAGGCGGCGCTCCATGGCCCTGGCCATCCGCCTCTCCATCTGGAAAAGGCCGGCATAGACGTCATTCTGGTCGGGGACGGCCAGCTCTGCGCCGTTGGAGGGCGTAGCCGCCCGCAGGTCGGCCACAAAATCGGCGATCGTCACGTCCGGCTCATGCCCCACCGCTGAGATCACCGGGATCTCTGAGGCAAAAATAGCCCGGGCCACACTCTCGTCGTTAAAGGCCCACAGGTCCTCCATGGACCCGCCGCCCCGGCCGGTGATGATCAGGTCAGCCACCCGGTAACGGTTGGCCCAGTGAATGGCGGCGCACAGCTCGCCGGGGGCCTCGGCCCCCTGGACCCGCACCGGGATCACAGCCACCTGGGCCATGGGCCAGCGGGCGCCCAGGATGCGCAGCATGTCCCGCACCGCCGCCCCCGCCGGTGAAGTGATCAGGGCGATCCGCTCCGGGAATTTGGGAATGGGCTTTTTGCAGGCGGGGTCAAAGAGTCCCTCCCGGTACAGCTTGTCCTTGAGCTGCTCAAAGGCCAGATGCAGGTCCCCCACGCCGTCGGGGGTCATATTGCTGCAGTAGAGCTGATACTGCCCGTCCCGGGGAAAGACCGCGATCCGCCCGAAGGCGATGACCTTCATGCCGTTCTGAGGGCGGAAGCGGAGACTTGCCGCCTCCCGCCGGAAAAACACGCAGCGGATGACCCCCTCCGCGTCTTTGAGGGAAAAATAGTGGTGTCCTGATGGATAAACCTTGTAGTTTGAGATCTCTCCGCGAATAAAAATACCGGACAGGATCGCGTCGCCGTCCAGCAGGCCTTTGATATGCTGATTGACCTGGGAAACCGTGTATACGGTATTTCTGCCGCTCATTTCCGCCCCTCCGCTTCCAGCAGGCGGCTGGCCAGGATGGCCACGCCCATGGCGTTGTCGGTGGAATAGCACGGCTCGGCAAAAACAGCACAGAACGCGCTTCCCATCACTTCCCGCAGCCGGCGGTTGGAGGCCACGCCGCCCGAGCAAAGCACCGGCACTCCGGGATACTGCTCCAGCGCCGCGGCGGTGCATCGGCGGACCGTGTCGGACACGGTATTGAGCACGAAGCGGGCGATATCAGCCGGCTCCTCTCCCCGCTCCGCCATGGCGGCGGCTTTATTCTCCATCCCGGAAAGCGAGAACGTAAGGTCATTCAGCTTTACAGTAAATTTGTCCCTGGACTGGGACGAGGCGGCCAGGCCGTCCAGCGCTTTTCCCGCCGGGAAAGCAAGGCCCAGGAGCACGCCGGTGCGGTCAATGAGCTGCCCCGCCGAGATATCGCTGGTCCCGCCGATCTTCTCCGCCCGAACGTTGACCCCATCCGGCGTCACTTTCAGCAGCTCCGTGGTGCCGCCGGACAGGTGCCAGGCCAGAAAGGGCCTGTCCAGCAGGTCCATCCGGCCCGCCGACCATGCGGCCGCCGCGATGTGTCCCTGCTGATGGGACACCGCGAAAAAGGGTACGCCCAACACGTCGGCCAGAGCGCGTCCCTGGCCCTCGCCGGCCAGGAAGCAGGGCATATAGGAGCCCTCCACCGCCCGGGGGCGGGTGCTGGCCGCTACGGCCCGGATATTTCCCAGGCAATCCGCTTCCCGCAGGCGGCTGAACAGCTCGGGCAGCCGCTTCACATGCTGGAACAGGGCGTCGCTCTGCCGCAGGCCCAGGGCGCCCTGGGGCACCTCCAGCAGCCTGCCGGCGTTGATCCCCTCCGTCCCGTCAAAGACCGCGGCCGAGGTGGTGTAGTTGCTGGTATCCAGCCCCAGGCAGACCTCGGTCCTCATTCCGCGCCGCCGTCCTCCCCGGCCGTCTCCGCCGGCTCTGCGCACACGGCCCGCTCCGGCGGGCACTCGCTGCGGACAAAGGAGCCCAGGATGCCGTTGATAAAGGAGACCACCTCCGGGCCCTCGTAGTGCTTGGCCAGCTCCACCGCCTCGTTGATGGCAGCGGCATTGGGGATATCCTGCATATAGAGGATCTCATACATGGCCACCCGCATGATGGAGACAGCCACCCGGGGGATGCGGGCAAACTTCCAGCCGATGGCGTAGCGGGAAATATATTCGTCCAGCTCCGGGCAGTGGGCATAAACGCCCCTCACCAGCGTACCTATGTAGTCACGCTGCTTCTCATTGGGGAACTCGGCGTAAAGCGGCTCCTCCTGACCGATCTGGGCAAACACCTCCCGCGTGAGCATGTGCTCCAGCAGTTCATCTGCTGTTTCGTTGGAAAAACCAAGTTCAAAGGAGAAGTGAACCGCGATCTCCCGGGCATTGGTCCTTGTCATTCGTATTCCTCCAGTCCGGGCAAAAGCCCGGCATTATTAATATCCATTATCCAGTTTATTATACAGAATCATATACAAAAATGGAACCACCAATTTCAATAAAAACACAAAAACATGGAGCGGACCCAGCCGTCCGCTCCATGCCGTTTCTTTCGCTCAGGCCTTCCTGCTCTCCCGCTCGAAGGTCACACCGGCCACGTGGATGTTCACGCACTCCACCGTCAGGCCGCTGGTATTGCTGATGGCGCCGAACACCGCGTCCTGCACGGCCTTGGCCACCTCGGGGATCGTGTAGCCGTATTTGATGCAGATGGACAGCTCCACGCTGACGCTGCCCTCGTTCACCGCAATGTGCACACCCTTGGCCAGGGCGCTCTTCTTGCCCAGCAGCTCGGCCAGGTCGCTCCCCAGGTTGGGGGACAGGCTGCCAACGCCCTCCACCTCCAGGGCGGCGGCGGCGGCGATCACGGCCAGGACCTCCTCGGATATATGGATGTTCCCCAGCTCGTCAGGACGGGAAACGTATTCTCTTGCATCGGCCATTTCAGGTCACGCTCCTTTTTGTCGTACAGCAGGATTTGCTTACTGACCTACATTGTACCACATCAGGCGGGAAAATACCACTAGATTTTTCCGCCTGCCGTGTCCCGTCCACAGCCGCTGTTTCCCGTATATACCCGCTCGTTTCTCAGGGCTCTGCCTCGATGATCTTGATCTGGCCCGCCGTGAGCCCGGTCTCCCCGGTGACGATCTCCGTGATCCGGGCGATATCCGCGTCGGACAGCCCCTCTCCCGCGGCGGCCACCACCACGCTGGCACTGCCGTCGTTGACGAAGGCCACGCAGTCACTGTAACCTTTGGCGGTGACGAGATTTTCGATCTGAGCCTCCGACACCGTGGTGCTGGCCATGGTCTCGATGGCAGCGGTCATCTGCTCCTTCATGGCTTCGTCCGCCGTGTCGCTCTCAGCCGACTGCTGAAGGATGGACAGGGCGCTGTCCCTGGCCTGCTTCCGGTTGAGCCGGGCCGAGTCAAAGTACCCGCTGCCGCCGGAGGGAGACGGCGTGGCGCTGGGCGCAGGGGAGGCGGTGGTCTTTGTCACGTCTCCGGCGATGAGAGGATCGGTGGTCTGCCCGCCCACCAGCGCCGCCTGGCCCAGGACCTTTCCGGCATCTGCCGCCTCCTGATTATACGACCAGTTGAGATAGACCGCCACGCACACAAAGAGGACGATGGCGGCCACCACCGCGTTCCGTTTCCAGAGTTTCATACCTGATTTCCTCACTTTCCTTTACATATCGAGATCTTGTCGGTGCTCAGGCCGGTGATGGCGGATACCGCTTCCGTCATGGCCAGACGCACCGAGGGATCGTCTCCCCCCGAGCATACCACCAGCGCCCCCCGGAATCGGGGCGAAATCTGCTGGACCGGGACCGTCTCCTCCTGTCCCGATCCCCGGGACAAAATCACCGCCGATTCCTCCTCCCGCACGGCGTCCGCCTCCCGCTCCCGTTTCCGGTCCATGGCCCAGATCTGGCGTGGACCGGCCTCCACCGACAGGACCACGTCTACCTCCCCGGCCCCCCGGACCCGGCTCAGGGCCCGTTCCAGCTTCTCCTCCAGCGCGCCGGCATCCAGAGCCTGTGCCGACGCCGCTGCCGTCTCCGCTGTTCCGCTCTCCTGCTCTTTTCCGCCTGTGGGCAGAAGCAGCAGGACCACACCTGCCAGAATGACCAGGAGCACATAACGGTATTTCCCGGCCCAGGACCGCAGCCGCTCCGTCAGGCCGGCCATATCCAAGCCTTTCATTCCACTTCCTCCATATGATACGTCTGCCGCTCCGCCGGAATGGCGAAATCGGCCTCGATCCTCCGGGTCAGCACCTCCCGCTGCTCCGCAGTGAGACTACCGCGCACAGTCACTGCCCAGGGCACCGGATAGCCGTCCTGCTCCCGGGTCTCCACAGCCACGGTGCAGCGGATGCCAAGGTCCTCCGCCTTGTCCGATATATATGCGTCGGACTGTTCTTCTATGAGTTCTTTCATGACCTCCAGGCTGGCGTCTGCCATAACCGCCCGGTCCTCCTCGGGAAGGCGGTATTCCGTCAGCGCCCGGGAGAGCTGCATCCCG
The DNA here is from genome assembly GCF_052065415.1 of Pseudoflavonifractor sp. HCP28S3_F10. Taxonomy (NCBI): domain Bacteria; kingdom Bacillati; phylum Bacillota; class Clostridia; order Eubacteriales; family Oscillospiraceae; genus Pseudoflavonifractor; species Pseudoflavonifractor sp. HCP28S3_F10. The sequence continues at coordinate 25,962 of NZ_JBQHUB010000008.1, forward strand.
TCCACCTTCCATATAGGGGAGAGCACCGAGAGCATCAATACCAGCGCGCCCGTGAGCTTCCCGATCCGCTGTACCGTGCCCCTGGGCATCAGGCTCCCGGCGGCGGCCACCAGAACAGCGGCAGCGGTGACTCCCATGATCCACTGCTTCACCACATCCAGCATCATACGCCTCCCACGGCCATGGTAATGGCCGACACCATGGATACCAGCAGCAGCAGAGCACTGGCGCCCGTCATGCCCAGCACCAGTCCAAAGGCACCGCCGATGGCATCAATGAGGCCCGCCATCCGGCCGCCGGCCACCGTGGCCGACAGGGCCGCCGTCAGCTTATAGACCAGATAATGGACCCCCAGCTGCAGGAATGGGGCCACACAGATGGCCAGCACCCCCAGCATACCGAACACGCCCACCGCGCCCCGCAGAATACCCGCCCCCGCCAGTACGGTCCCGGCCGCGTCGGATAGGATGCCGCCCACCACCGGGACCATGCCGGAGATGGTCATTTTGGCTGCCTTCAGCGTCACGGCGTCGGCGCTGCCTGCAATGACGCCGCTCACCGTCAGATACCCCACAAAGGCCAGCACAACGGCGGTGAGGATGGAGGTCACCGCCCATTTCAGCAGCTCTCCCACCCGTTTGAGCCCTTCATTCCCCAGCGCCGCGTAGGCAGTACAGGCTGCCACATAGAGGTACACCAGCGGCAGCAGCAGGCTGTTAATAAGGGTGAGCAGAACGTCGGAAAACAGCATGGTGGCAAGCTGCCGGGCGGCGGCGCCCGACGGTGCTCCGGCGGCGGCAGCAGCCGCCGTCATGGTGGGCAGCAGCACCTTTGAAAACTGGCTCATCCTGTCCAGCGCCTCCCGCCCCAGACCGATCAGGGCATGGATGTCCGCCACCGACGCCGCCGTCACTGCCAGCGCGCCGGCCAGCGCGGTCACGTCCACCTCTGCCGGCGCGCCCAGACTGCCGGACACCTCTCCCGCCAGAGCGCACAGCAGCACCACGCTCAGCAGCACCACGGCGCTGCGCACCGCCCGGCGCAGGACGCCCGGGAGCTCGTCCCTCCCTTTATCGAATATTTGTTCTATCCCATAATCCAGATCCAGTCCGCTGCCGATCTCCAGCCCGGACAGCTCTCCCTCCGCCGCCCGCCGCAAACCGTCCAGATCCAGCGCCTCGGCCTGGGCAGCCTCCACCTCCTCCGGTCCGGCGGCGCCGGCCGGCGGACACAGCGCCGGGAGCAGGACCAGGCATACCAGAAGGACCCATGCCCACCGCCGCGTCCTGCTCATACCATAGCGTTCAGGGTGTCCAGCACCGCCCGGAGCAGAGGGGCCGCCACCCAAAGGGCGGCCGCCGCCCCGGCGGTCTCCATCGCCGCGCCGATGCCTCCCTCTCCCGCGTCCCGGCACAGCTCCGCCGCAACGCGGGTGACGATGGATATCCCCACCGTCTTGAGCACCGGCGAGAGCACCGCCGGTGACAGTCCGGCCGTCTCGGCCAGTGCATCCAGAACGGTACGCAGACCGTCCACAGTCCTGAGCGCGGCGCCCAGAACCATGGCCGCGGCGGCCAGCGCCAGGACCAGCCCCAGCTCCCGGGCCTGCTTTTTGACCACCACGGCGCACAGCGCCGCGGTCACCGCCAGCGCGGCGGCCTTTATGATATCCGTCATAGTCCATCACAGCCCAAACAGTTCCTTTACCAGGTCGAACAGGGCGCTGATCTCCCGCACCACCAGCATGAGCACCACCACCAGCCCGGCCAGGGTCACCATAGTGGCCTGCTCATCCCGCCCCGACCGGGCCAGGACCTGATTGAGCACCGAGACCAGAATGCCAATGGCGGCAATCTTGAAGATCAAATCCACATCCATCATGTTCCCACTTCCTCCGCTCTCCTACAGGAGAAGGATGACGAAAAAGCTGCCGGCGGCCATGCCCAGGGCCTGATAGAGCCGCCCCCGTCCGTCACGGTCGGCCTCAGCGGCGGTCAGGTTCCCCTCCAGCCGGGCCCGGGTCAGGGCGATGGCCTCCCGCTGCCCCTCCCCGTCGTAGCGGCCCAGGACCTGTCCCAATTCCGCCAATGCTTCCCGGTCCTCCTCCGCCAGATCCATGGGCCAGTCAGCCAGGGCCTCCTCCCAGAGCTGCCCCAGGCTCCGCTCCCCCAAGCGGTCCAGTCCGTCCAGGCAGCGGCCGAAGAAGCCGCATGCCGGGGACTGGCTGCGGCGGGAAAGCTCGTCCAGCAGCTCCGGGATAGGGGTCAGGCGAAAGGAGAGCTCCCGCTCGGCCAGCTCCAGTGCGCCCAGCAGCGCGCGCAGACTCTTCACTCTCCGCCCCAGTTGGGCCGAGGCGGAAAAGCCCATGGCGGCCGCCCCTGCGGTGAGAAGCACCGCCCCCAGGAGCTTCAGCATCTCTCTCCCTCCAGACTTCGCACCTCGCATACCCGGCCCGGTCCAACCCGCCGGATGACCACCAGGCGCTGAAACACCTTCCGCTCCAGCAACCGCCGGTAGAGGGGGCGGATACGCAGGTCCTCCGGCCCCGTACCGTGGGCGGTGGCCAGCAGAGCCACGCCGCAGTTGGCGGCGGCCTCCAGCGCCTCCGCATCCTCGGGGGCGGTGATCTCGTCGGCGGCCAGCACCTGGGGATTCATCCCCCGCAGCAGCATCATCAGCGCCGCCGCCTTGGGACATCCGTCCAGAATGTCCGTGTGCCCGCCCACGTCCAGCTGGGGCATTCCCTCCCACAGGGCGGCCACCTCGCTGCGCTCATCCGCCAGGCCCACCCGCAGAGCGGGGCCCTCCACGCCGTCGGACAGGGAGCGCACCAGGTCCCGCAGCAGCGTGGTCTTTCCGCCGCCGGGGGGCGAGAGGATCAGCGTGCTGTGGACGCCGCCGGGACGCCGCAGCACATCCAGAACGGCCTCCGCCGCACCGGGCACTTCCCGGGCCACCCGGATGGACAGTGAGGAGAGCTGCCGCAGATTATGTACCGCGCCCTCCCGCACCACCGCGGAACCGCACAGGCCGATGCGGTGCCCGCCCCGGACGGTGAAAAACCCATTCTGCACCCGGTCCAGCGCCGTATGGGCCGAGGCGCGGGTGGCCACCTCCAGCACCAGGGACAGATCGCTGCTGCGGACGATCTCTCCGGCCCCCGGCACCTGTTTCTCCCCTGCCGGGCTCCCTACCGTCATGGCCCGTCCCGCCCGCAGGCGGATCTCCTCGGTCATGGCCTGCTCCTCCCGGGGCAGCCGCTCCAGAGGCCCCCGCAGCCACGCCGGGAGCAGCGCCGCCGCCTGACGGAACCGCTCCGCCGCTCTCTCTTCCTGCCCAGTGGTCATATCGCTCACGCTCCTTGTCTTTGGAATTACTGGCACATTCTATGAGGGCACGTCCCGCTTTATGACGGGCATGTCCGTTTTTTTCCGGGCCTCTGCCGGCGCGGGTCGCCTACAGGGGGAGAATTTGTAAATTTTTTGCGACCATGCTGTCAACTTATGAAAAATGTGGTATGATAAAATATCTGTAAGATCGTCATAATAAGAGGACGGCGCTTTGCGTCTCCCCTCTCACATATTGGAAAGGAACGGTGGCCTATGGCCGATATGACCCGAATCGAACTGTCGCCCGGCGTCCATCTGACGGCGGTCCATACCGAAAAATTCAAGTCCTGTGTCCTGGGCGCCACGCTGCTCTCGCCGCTGGACCGGGAAACCGCCTCCCTCAACGCCCTCATCCCCTCCGTGCTCCGCCGGGGCACACAGATGCATCCTGATATGGAATCCCTCTCCGCCGCGCTGGACGAGCTGTACGGCGGCTCCATCGAGCCCATGGTCCGCACCCGGGGTGAGACCCAGTGCGTGGGTTTTCTGGGCAGCTTTCTGGACGACGCCTATACCCTGGACGGCGCCTCCATTCTGGAGCCTGCCGCCGGTCTGCTGGGAGAGCTGCTCCTCCGGCCCTATACTGTGGACGGCGTCTTCTGTCCTGACTACACCAGGGGCGAGCGGGACAACCTGGTGGACCGCATCCGGGCCCAGGTCAACGAAAAGCGCAGCTACGCCCTCTCCCGCCTGAAGCAGGAGATGTGCGCCGGGGAGCCCTTCGGTGTGGACCGCCTGGGCGACGAGGCCCACGCCTCCGCCATCACGGCCCAAACCCTGTGGGACCAGTACCGCGCCCTGCTCGCCTCCGCCCCCCTGGAGCTCTATTACTGCGGCTCGGCCCAGCCCCAGCGGGTGGCCGGCGCCCTGCGCGCCGCCCTCTCCGACCTGCCCCGGTCCGGCGTCCGCGCCGTCCCTCCCCGGCCCGTCCGGCAGGAGGCCCCCGCCCAGCCCCGCTATGTGGAGGAGGCGCTGGACGTGACCCAGGGCAAGCTGACCATGGGCTTCCGGGCCGGGGCCGACGTGTGGAGCGAGCAGTACCCCGCCCTCGTGCTGGCCAACGCCATCTATGGCGGCACCACCACCTCCAGGCTCTTCCTCAACGTGCGGGAGAAGCTCTCCCTGTGCTACTACGCCAGCTCTCAGCTGGAGAAGTTCAAGGGCGTGATGCTGGTGTCCTCCGGCGTGGAGTTTGACCAGTTTGCTCCGGCCAGGGACGAGGTCCTGGCTCAGCTGGCCGCCTGCAAGGCGGGGGATTTTGAGGACTGGGAGCTGGAGGGCGCCCGCCGCTCGGTAGTGGGCGCGCTGAAGAGCGCCATGGACGCCCAGGGCCGGCTGGAGGACTTCTGGCTGGGACAGGCGGTAGCCGGTCTCACCGAGGGGCCTGACGCCCTGGCCGACCGGGTGGAACAGGTCACCCGTGAGCAGGTGGTCCGGGCCCTCAACACTCTGGAGCTGGACACCGTCTATTTCCTGAAAGGCAAGGAGGCCTGATCGCATGGAGAAACAGATCTATTCCCGGGTGGGCGAGACCGTCTGGACCACCCATCTGGATAACGGCCTTCCCATCTACGTGGATGTGAAGCCCGGCTTTCAGAAGAGCTACGCCTTCTTCGCCACCAACTACGGCGGCATGGATATGCGCTTTGAGCTGGACGGCGTATGGCAGGACACTCCCGCCGGCGTAGCCCATTTCCTGGAGCACAAAATGTTTGACACTAGGGACGGAAATGCCCTTCAGGACCTGGCCGCCAACGGCGCTTCCCCCAATGCCTTCACCAGCACGGCCATTACCGGTTATTACTTCGAGAGCACCGAGAAATTCGAGGAGAACCTGCGTATCCTCCTCTCCTTTGTCTCCGTCCCCTGGTTCACCCCGGAGAGCGTGAACAAGGAGCAGGGCATCATCGGCCAGGAGATCCAGATGATCGAGGACGACCCGGAGTGGCAGGTGTTCACCAACCTGCTCTCCGCCCTCTATGCACACAATCCTGTCCGGGTATCGGTGGCGGGCAGCCGGGAGTCCATCTCCCACATCACCGCCGACACCCTCTACGCCTGCCACAAGGCCTTTTACAACCCCTCCAACATGGTGCTGTGCGTGGCCGGCGACGTGGATCCGGAGCGGGTAGCCGCCCTGGCCCGGGAGATCCTGCCCGCCCAGGGCCGTCCCGCCATCCCCCGGGACTACGGCAAGGACGAGCCCGAGACCGCCAACGAGCCCCTGCGGGAGCTGCGGATGGAGGTCTCCACCCCCATCTTCCAGCTGGGATTCAAAGCCGACCCCGCTCCCCACGGACAGGAGCACCTGCGGCAGGAGCTCATCGGCGAGCTGGTCACCGAGGTGCTGGCCGGTTCCTCCAGTCCCCTGTACGCCCGGCTCTACCGGGAGGGACTCATCAACAAAAACTTCGGCTGCGGGTACGAGGCCTATCCCGGCTGCGCCTTCCTGGCTGCCGGCGGCGAGAGCCGGGACCCGGAGGCTGTGCGGGACGCGGTGCTCGCCGAGGCCGGACGCCTGGGCCGGGAGGGCGTGGACCCCGCCCTGTTCCGGCGGCTGAAAAAGGCCGCCTACGGCAGCCAGGTACGGGCCCTCAACTCCTTTGAGCACACCTGCGTCACCCTTGCTCAGTCCCATTTCGCGGGCGTGGACTATCTGGACTTCCCCGCCGTGTTCGATTCCATCTCCCAGTCTGATGTGGAGTCCGCCATCCGCCGCTGGTGCACCCCGGAGCGTGCCGCCCTGGCCGTGGTCCGGCCCAAGGAGGGCGTATGATCCGTACCGTCACCTTTCCGGGCCTGGGCCTGGAATTTCATCTCAACCCCATCGCTTTTACGGTTTTCGGCTGGCCCATCCACTGGTACGGCGTGATCATCGCCGCCGGCTTCCTGCTGGCGGTGGCCTACTGTACCCGCGTCTCCAAGCGCTTTGGCATCAAGGAAGACGACATTCTGGATATGCTTCTCTATGCCGCGCCCCTGGCTATTCTGGGGGCCCGGCTCTACTACATCGTGTTTTACCTGGACCTCTTCCGCCGTGAGGACGGCTCGCTGGACTTCATGCAGATGGTGCGCATCTGGGACGGCGGCCTGGCCATCTACGGCGCCGTCATCGCCGCGGCAGTGACCCTGTTCGTATTCTGCCGCTCCCGGAAAATCTCTTTTCTTGCCTTTGCCGACCTGGGGGTCAACGGTCTGCTCATCGGCCAGGCCATCGGCCGCTGGGGCAATTTCGTCAACGTGGAGGCCTATGGCGGAGACACCACGCTTCCCTGGCGCATGGGCATCATCGAGTGGGCAGGCAGCGCCGAGGTTTTTCGGGAAGTCCACCCCACCTTCCTCTACGAATCTCTCTGGAATCTGGTGGGACTGGCCCTTCTCATCCTCATCGCCCGGAAATGGCGGACCTTCGACGGTCAGATCTTTTTCAGCTATCTGGCCTGGTACGGTATCGGCCGGGGCCTGATCGAGGGCCTGCGCACCGACAGCCTCTACCTTTTCTCCACCGGCATCCGGGTCTCCCAGCTTCTGGGCTTCGCCTCCGGTCTGGTGGGGATCGCGCTGCTGGTCTGGAACCTGAAGTTCCGCCGCCATACGCCGGAGGAGCTGTGGGTCAACCGCTACGCCCCGCCCGCCCCGGAGGAGGGCGCCGGCCAGTGACCGCGCTTTCGCCCCGCCCCGCCGCAAAAACGGCCGGGCGGGGCTTTCTCTGTTGTTTTAGACGAAAAGGCGCCCATGGATGGCCGCAAATTTTATTGCGGATGCCGCATTTTTTCTTGACAAACCCGGCAGAATATTGTATCATCAATCATGTTGTAAAGCTCTCAAACTTTACAAAGCGGCTCACCTTTACAAACAGTCCCGGAAGGAGGCGTCGGAATTGAAGAATCAGGCGTACCGTATGGCCATGCTCTTCGACTTCTACGGTGACATGCTCACCGACCGGCAGAAGGAATTCTACGACCTCTATTACAACGAGGACCTCTCCCTGGCCGAGATCGCCGAGAACTACGGCATCACCCGTCAGGGCGTCCGGGACGTGATCGTCCGGGCCGAGGCCATCCTCACCGAGCTGGAGGACAAGACCGGCATCATCCGCCGCTTCCACAAGATGCAGGAGCAGTTTTCCGAGATCCAGAAGGCGGTGGACGGCATCCGCTCCGTCAACGAGGAGCGCCGCTATTACGACAACACCATCGAGAGCCGCTGCAACGATATCCAGGCCGTTCTCGATCAGCTGAAGCAGGAGTAAGCAATGGCGTTTGAAGGATTAACCGAAAAGCTCTCCGCCGCCTTTAAAAAGCTGCGGGGCAAGGGCCGTCTCACCGAGGCCGACGTGAAGGAGGCCATGCGGGAGATCCGGGTGGCTCTGCTGGAGGCCGACGTCAACTTCAAGATCGTCAAGCAGTTCGTGGCCACCGTCACCGAGCGGGCCGTCGGCTCCGACGTGCTGGAGAGCCTGACCCCCGCCCAGATGATTGTCAAGATCGTCAATGAAGAGCTCACCGCCCTGATGGGCAGCGAGGCGGCCAAGCTCAATATCTCCCCCGCGCCCCCCACCGTGGTCATGCTGGTGGGCCTCAACGGCGCAGGCAAGACCACCAACGGCGCCAAGCTGGCCGGCTACATGAAGCGCCGCAGCGGCAAGCGCCCCCTGCTGGTGGCCTGCGACACCTTCCGTCCCGCCGCCATCACCCAATTGGAAGTGGTGGGCAGCCAGGTGGATGTGCCCGTCTTCCAGATGGGCCAGAACGACCCCATCGACATCGCCAAGGCCGGCATTGAGCACGCCCGCAAGCACGGCAACGACATGGTGTTTATCGACACCGCCGGCCGGCTCCATGTGGATGAAGAACTGATGGGCCAGCTCAAGGACATGAAGGCCGCCGTCGAGCCCGACGAGATCCTGCTCATCGTGGACGCCATGATCGGCCAGGACGCGGTGAACGCCGCCAAGGCCTTTGACGAGGCGCTGGACATCACCGGCGTCATGCTCACCAAGCTGGACGGTGACGCCCGGGGCGGCGCGGCTCTCTCCATCAAGGCGGTCACCGGAAAGCCCATCAAGTTCGTGGGCCTGGGCGAGAAGCTGGACCAGATCGAGGTCTTTCACCCCGACCGGATGGCCTCCCGCATCCTGGGCATGGGCGACATGCTCTCCCTCATCGAAAAAGCCCAGGAAAATTTTGATCTTCAGAAGGCCAAGGAGATGGAGCAGAAGCTCCGCACCAACAAATTCACCCTGGCCGACTTTTACGAGCAGCTCTCCCAGATCAAGAACATGGGCTCGCTCAGCGATATCGCCGGTATGCTGCCCGGCGTCAACGCCAAGGCCCTGGAGGGGGCCTCTGTGGATGAGAAGGCCCTGGCCCGTACCGAGGCCATCATCCTCTCCATGACCCCCCAGGAGCGGGAGAACCCATCCCTGCTGAACAACAGCCGGAAAAAGCGCATCGCCGCCGGCTCCGGCACCCAGGTGGTGGACATCAACCGCCTGCTCAAGCAGTTTGATCTGATGCAGCAGATGACCAAGCAGTTCTCCGGCGGGCGGATGAAGCGCCGGGCCGGGATGTTTGGCAAAATGAAGGGCGGACGCAGGTTCCCCTTCTGAGCAAGTTGGTACACGCTTCGCGTTGACCATAGAGAGATGTACAATATTATGGAGGTGAATCTACCATGGTTAAAATCCGTCTGCGTCGTATGGGCGCCAAGAAGGCTCCTTTCTACCGCATCGTGGTCGCTGACTCCCGTTATCCCCGTGACGGCCGTTTCATCGAGGAGATCGGCACTTACAATCCCCTGACCAACCCCGCCGAGCTGAAGGTGGATGCCGAGCGCGCTCAGGCCTGGATCAAGACCGGCGCTCAGCCCACTGAGACCGTCAAGGCCCTGCTGAAAAAAGCCGGCGCCCTTTAATGGAGGTCTTTGACCGCATGAAGGAACTGCTCACTTACATCGCCCGGAATCTGGTGGACCACCCCGACGCGGTGGAGGTCACCGAGCATGCCGGCGATGGCGAGACCGTCCTGGAGCTCCGGGTCGCCTCTGAGGACATGGGCAAGGTAATCGGCCGTCAGGGCCGCATCGCCAAGGAGATCCGGGCGCTGATGCGCTCGGTGGCCCAGCGCCAGGGCGGCAAGGTCTCTGTCGAGATCGTCGACTAAACAAAAACGGCGGGGTCTCCCCCGCTGTTTTTTTGTACCATCCACCGTTCAGGAGGAAAACGCCATGAAACATCCATTTCTTGAGGCCGGACAGATCGTAAACACCCACGGCATTCAGGGCGAGGTCAAGATCGTCCCCTGGTGTGACTCCCCGGAGTTCCTCTGCGGCTTTGATACGCTGTATATCGACGGCGCGCCGGTAAAGGTCCGCGCCGCCCGGGCCCACAAGGGCAATGTGCTGGCCCGGCTGGAGGGCGTGGACGACGTGAACGCCGCCATGCGCCTGAAAAACAAGGTGGTCAGCATCGACCGCAGCGGTGTGGAGCTGCCCGACGGCCGGCACTTCATCGCCGACCTGATGGGCCTCACCGTCATTGACGACGACACCGGCGCCGAGCTGGGCGTCATCGCCGACGTGCTCACCCCGCCCGCCCATGAGGTCTATGTGGTGAAGGGCGGGGAGAAATCCTATATGATCCCCGCGGTGGACGCCTTCCTCCGGGGCACCAGTGTGGAAGAGGGCTGGGTCCGGGTCCACCTCATCGAAGGGATGGAGCTGTGATGTACCATATCGACATCCTCACCCTCTTTGATGAGACCGTGGGCGATATGATGAGCGAGTCCATCCTGGGCCGGGCCCAGGAGCGGGACATCCTGCGCATCGAGGCCCACCAGATCCGGGACTACACCGTGGACAAGCAGAAGCAGGTGGACAACTACCCCTACGGCGGCGGACGGGGGGCGGTCATGCAGGCCGATCCCCTTTACCGCTGCTGGGAGCACGCGAAGTCCCTGGGCGAAGGGCCGGTACGCACCATCTACCTTTCCCCCGCCGGCAAGACTTTTACCGAGGCCGACGCCCGCCGCCTGCGGGATGACTATAACCATCTGATCCTGGTCTGCGGCCACTACGAGGGCATCGACGAGCGCTTCATTGAGGAGTGCGTGGACGAGGAGATCTCCTTGGGAGACTTTGTCCTCACCGGCGGCGAGATCCCGGCCATGGCGGTGGCCGACGCGGTGGCCCGGCTGGTGCCCGGCGTGCTGGCTGACCCTGAGTGCTTTGAGGACGAGAGCCACTGGAACGGCATGCTGGAGTATCCCCAGTACTCCCGCCCTGAGGAGTGGCACGGCCGCAAGGTTCCCTCCATTCTGCTCTCGGGCCACCACGCCAACATCGCCAAGTGGCGGCGCAAGCAGTCTATTATCCGCACCCGGGACCGCCGCCCCGACCTCTACGCCAGACTGGACCTGAGCTCCAAGGCCGACCAGAAACTGCTGCGGGAGATCGAAGAGGAAGAGCGCAAAGCACGCCGGGATGGGGAATGATCCGTTTCTGTCCAGACAGGCCCCGCAGGGCGCAGACCCGCGGGGCTTCCTGTTTTTCTGACTGCTTCACATATTGCTTTACTTTTTGTGTCGGGCATGCTACAATGGTCACAAGATTTGAATCTGATTTTAAATATGATATCAAGGAATGATGTTCATGAGTTTTAGGATCGTCGTGGACAGCTGCTGCGACCTGACCCCCGCCATGCTGGCCGATCCCTGCTTCGTCAAGGTCCCCCTCACCATCCAGGTGGGCCCCCACTCTTTTGTGGATGACGCCGCCTTTGATCAGGCCACCCTGCTCTGGCGCATGAAGGAGAGCGAGGACGCTCCCACCACCTCCTGCCCCTCTCCCGCCGCCTATCTGGAGGCTTTCGGCACCGGGGAGGACGATATCTATGTGGTCACCCTCTCCGCCCTCCTCTCGGGTTCCCACAACAGCGCCGCCCAGGCGCGGCTCATGTTCCTGGAGGAGCATCCCAATGCCAATGTCCACATCTTCAACTCCTGCTCCGCCTCCTCCGGAGAGGTACTGCCCGCCCTGAAGATCCGGGAGCTGGCCCAGTCCGGCATGGACTTCTCCTCCGTGGTGGATCAGGTCTCCCGCTTCATCAGCGAGATGGAGACCCTGTTCGTGCTGGAGACTCTGGACAATCTGCGGAAAAACGGCCGTCTCTCCCGGCTCCAGAGCATCGTTACCGGCACACTGAAGATCAAGCTGCTCATGGGCGCCACCCCCGAGGGCGAGATCTGCAAGCGGGGGCAGGCCCTGTCCGTCAGGCAGGCCCTTTCAAAAATGGTATCCCTCATGGCTGCGGATGAGAAGCACCAGGGCCGCATCCTCTGTATCACTCACTGCAACTGTCTGGAGCGGGCTTTCTCTCTCAAGGAGATGGTGCTCAAGAGTTGCCGCTTCCGGGATATCATCCTCTGCGAGACTCACGGCATCTCCACCGTCTACGCCAACGACGGCGGCGTTATTGCGGCATATTGATCCCAATCCCACGCTGGCCAGGTCCCTTCCGGGCATGCCCGGAAGGGACTCTTTCTGTTTACAGCGGCCCCTCGCCTGTGCTATACTGGAATCGAACAAAATTTCGGGAGGTGCCGGGATGTCTGCCAGCCGTCTCTTTGGCATTTTCTATTACCTGCTGGACCATGGGCAGGCCACCGCACCTGAGCTGGCCGCCCGGTTCGAGGTATCTGTCCGCACCATCTACCGGGACATTGACGCGCTCTCAGCCGCCGGCGTGCCCGTATATGCCGTCCCCGGCCACGGCGGCGGGATATCCCTGCTGGATAATTGTATTCTGGAGCGCTCCTCCTTCAGCGAACAGGAACAGACTCAGATCATGACTGCCCTTCAGAGCCTGCCCGAATCGGTCCGTGCGGAATCGGAGCACACCCTGTCCAAGCTCTCCGCCCTTTTCCGCCGGCGGCCTCCGGACTGGCTTCAGGTGGACCTGTCCCACTGGGGGCAGTCCGGCCCCGACCACGAAAAGTTCCGGCAGCTGCGTACCGCCATCCTGGAACGCCGGGTCATTTCCTTCACCTACGTCAGCTCCGCCGGGCAGACCACACAGCGTCTTGCCCTGCCCGCCCGTCTCTGCTTCAAGGGGCAGGCCTGGTATCTCCAGGCCTTCTGCCTGGAGCGGCAGGACTACCGCACCTTCAAGATCAGCCGTATGCTGCGCCTCACCGTTTTGGAGGAGCAGTCCCGCCAGATGCCGGAACCGCCGCCCATCGAGGCGGGCGGCTCCCCGCCCCCTTTTCTGGTCTCCGTGACGCTGCGCTTTGCGCCCTGGATGGCCTACCGGGTGTACGACGAATTTGATGAGAGCTGCATCACGGCGGAGGAGGACGGCTCTTTCCTCGTGCGCGTCACCTTTCCTGAGGACCAGTGGCTCTACGGCTATCTGCTCTCCTTCGGCGCGGCGGTGGAGGTCCTCTCCCCTGCCGCGCTCAAGGCCCGGCTGGGACTGCTGGCCCGGGAGATCTGGCGGGGCTGTTCCGGCCTTGACAGCAGTTGTCAGGTTTGTCATGGTATCATGAGCTTATCCAATCAAAAGGAGGAATCTCTCATGTCATTCGATCCCAACGACTTCTGTCAGTCCTGCGGCATGCCCATTACCGACCCCAACCTCCACGGCACCGAGCAGGATGGCTCCGCCAGCCCCCACTACTGCAAGTACTGCTATCAGAACGGCGCCTTCACCGGCGACATGACCATGGAGGAGATGATTGACTTCTGCACACCCTTCATGGTCCAGGGCCACCCGGAGATGACCGCCGAGCAGGCAAAAACCCAGATGCGCCAGTTCTTCCCCATGCTGCTGCGCTGGCGGAAGGGCTGAGTCTCCCTCCGACCAGAGATACGGAGCCCTTTTTCTCCCTCGCTGAGCAGTTCTGAACCGACGCCCGCCCCCATATCACATGATGTGGGGGCGGAGCTTTTTCGGGACAGCAGACTTTTCCCCATCCCGGGATGACAAACGGCACAGGAAATGGTATACTGATATTTATTACACCGAAAAGGCGGTCAAAGACATGGATCTCTGCAATATCCGGGATATCAAGGCCCTGCTGGGCCGGCACGGTTTTCATTTTTCCAAATCCATGGGGCAGAATTTCCTCATCGAGAGCTGGGTGCCCCGGAACATTGCCGAGGCGTCGGGTGCCGATGAGACCTGCGGCGTCATCGAGGTGGGCCCCGGCATCGGCCCGCTGACGGTACAGCTGGCCGGCCGGGCCAAAAAAGTGGTGGCCGTGGAGCTGGACCGTACCCTGCTCCCCGTCCTGGCCGAGACCCTGGCAGAGCACCCCAATGTGGAGGTAGTGCCCGGCGACGTGATGAAGCTGGACCTGGCGGCCCTGGCGGCGGAAAAACTGCCCGGCCTCACCCCCATGGTGTGCGCCAATCTGCCCTACAACATTACTACTCCGGTGATCACCGCCTTTCTGGAGGCCCATGTGTTTTCCGCTATTACCGTCATGATCCAGCGGGAGGTGGCCCGGCGCATCTGCGCCGCTCCCGGTTCTCCGGATTATGGAGCGTTTTCTGTGTTCTGCCAGTACTATGCGGAACCTGAACTTCTGTTCGACGTGCCCCCCGAGTGCTTCCTCCCCGCGCCCAAGGTGACCTCCTCAGTGATCCGCCTGATTCCCCGCTCTTCTCCTCCTCAGACACTGGTGGATGACCAGACCTTCTTCCGGGTGGTCCGGGCCGCCTTTGCACAGCGGCGCAAGACCCTGATCAACAGTCTCAGCAGCTCAGGCTATGACAAAAATATGGTACGCTCCGCTCTTGCCGCCTGCGGGCTGCCGGAAACGGTCCGCGGAGAGCGGTTGGGCATCCCGGAATTCGCCGCGCTGGCAGCTTATCTCTATTCTGCAGGCACTTTTTGAGTACTTCTTCCCGCTGAAGCAGCATTAAGCCGGTGCTTACGGCTTCGTCTTTTTCTCTTTGTCTCAAATGACGGTAACGGCCCCAAAATAATTTGTATTTTCGCCTATTTCCCGGTTTTTCCTCTTTTCCCCTTCTCTTTTTTGCAAGAAACAGAAAATCTACTTGCTTTTCGGCGCTGTTTCTTGTAAAATGAAGCCAATCGTGATACAGGGAGGTAATTGCTTTGGAACTTACAAATAACAAGGCGGCTCTGGAGTGGATCAACAAGATGGTCGCTCTGACCTGTCCTGACCAGATCGTCTGGATCGACGGAAGCGAGAGCCAGCTGGCCCAGCTGCGGGAGCAGGCCGTTCAGGAGGGCATCCTGACCGAGCTCAACCAGGAAAAGCTGCCCGGCTGCTACCTGCACCGCACCGATCCCAACGACGTGGCCCGTGTTGAGGACCGCACCTTCATCTGCTGTGAGAAGGAAGAGGACGCCGGCCCCACCAACCACTGGATGGCGCCCGCCGAGATGTACGCCAAGATCAACGAGATGGCTTCCGGCGCCTATAAGGGCCGCACCTGCTACATCATCCCCTACTCCATGGGCCCCATCGGCTCTCCCTTTGCCAAATACGGCTTTGAGCTTACCGATTCCATCTATGTGGTCCTGAACATGAACATCATGACCCGGATCGGCGAGGCCGTCTGCGATGCTCTGGGTGATGACGAGGGCTTCATCAAGGGCCTGCACTGCCAGCTCAACCTGGACAAGGACGGCAAGTACATCGTTCATTTCCCCCAGGACAACACCATTGTGTCCCTCAACTCCAATTATGGCGGAAACGTGCTTCAGGGCAAGAAGTGCTTCGCCCTGCGCATTGCCTCCAACCTCGGCCGTGACGAGGGCTGGATGGCCGAGCATATGCTGATCCTGGGCATCGAGAATCCCAAGGGCGAGGTCCGCTACCTGTCTGCCGCTTTCCCCTCTGCCTGCGGCAAGACCAACCTGGCCATGCTCATTCCTCCCGAGGGCTACCGCAAGGCCGGCTGGAAGGTCTGGTGTGTGGGCGACGATATCGCTTGGCTCCGCGTGGGCGCGGACGGTCGCCTGTATGCCGTGAACCCCGAGTATGGCTTCTTCGGCGTGGCCCCCGGCACCAATGCCAAGTCCAACTTCAACGCTCTGGAGTCCACCAAGAAGGACACCATCTTCACCAACGTGGCCTATAATCCCGCTGACGGCACCGTGTGGTGGGACGGCCTGACCAAGGGCGACGCCATCCCCGAGTCCCTGATCGACTGGAACGGTCTGGAGTGGCACCGCGGCGACGAGAAGAAGCCCGCTCACCCCAACAGCCGCTTCACCGCTCCCGCCCGCAACTGCCCCTGCCTGTCCAGCGAGTTTGAAAATCCCCAGGGCGTGCCCATCTCCGCCATCATCTTCGGCGGCCGCCGCGCCAAGACCGCTCCCCTGGTCTATCAGTCCCGCGATTGGGACCATGGCGTGTTCGTAGGCTCCACCATGGCCTCCGAGACCACTGCCGCCGCCGCCGGCGCTGTGGGCGTGGTCCGCCGCGATCCCATGGCCATGCTCCCCTTCTGCGGCTACCACATGGCCGACTACTGGCAGCACTGGCTGGACATGGGCCAGAAGCTGGGCGACAAGGCTCCCAAGATCTTCAACGTCAACTGGTTCCGCACCGATGACCAGGGCAACTTTGTGTGGCCCGGCTTCGGCGACAACCTGCGTGTTCTGGAGTGGATCATGAAGCGCGCCTTCGACGAGGTGGACGCTGTGGAGACCGCTATCGGCTATCAGCCCCGTCCCGAGGACATCAATATTGACGGCCTGAATATCACCGTGGACGACCTGAAGGCCATGCTGGGCGTGGATGTGGACCTGTGGAAGCAGGAAGCCGCCGCTATCCGCGAGTTCTACGGCAAATTCGGCGACAAGCTGCCCAAGAAGCTGGCTGATGAGCTGGACGAGCTGGATAGCCGTCTCAACTGATCTACTTCCTCTCTGCTTTGCTGAATACAGATCAAATCGAAATGTACGGGCTCAAATATAATTTGAGCCCGTACATTTTCTTTTTATAATCTCACGTTTCTTCTTTGATATAAATCGTTTGTAATATAGACTTATAATTTTAAACTTATCAGGACAATTTTTATTGCCAACCGAAGCTAAATGGTGTATCCTATTAGACATAATAATTCTATTTCCGTCTGACGTACAAAACAGACGCCGGCTGCATTGCCCGATCCACAGAACATTCGACCAGTGCAAATCAGCAAGCAAGGAGGAGCATTCATGTTAGATCCGTCCTATTTTGCCAGGGCAGATGAATTCATCGCCCGATATGGTAAAAAGCCCAGCGCCATTATTCCCGTTCTGGAGGATATCCAGGAGGAATACCGCTACATTCCGCGGGAACTTCTCACTTATGCGGCAGATAAACTGGGGATCAAAGAATCCAAGGCATACAGTATCGCCACTTTTTATAAAAATTTTTCTTTTGAGCCCAAAGGGAAATATGTGATTAAGGTATGCGACGGCACCGCCTGCCACGTCCGGCATTCCGCCCCCATTCTGGCTGCCATACAGAAGGAATTGGGCCTGAGCCCCAATCAGCATACCACCGACGATATGCTCTTTACCATAGAGACCGTATCCTGTCTGGGCGCCTGTGGGCTGGCTCCCACCCTGACCGTCAACGATGAGGTGCATCCCAAGATGACGCCGGAAAAAGCGGTCGCACTGCTGCAGGAATTGAGAGGTGCCGCGCGATGAATATTGAAAGCAGAGAAACCCTCCTGACCCGCCGTGAGGCTGCCCAGGCCGCTCTGAGCGCCTGCCACTGCCGTATCCTGGTCTGCTCCGGCACCGGATGCCTCGCTTCCGGTTCTCAGGTCATTTATGAGACTATGCGGGAGCTGTGCGCCGGCCTTTCCAATGTTTCAGTAGAATCCAATGGCCACGTGCCTCATATCGGCATCGCCAATACCGGCTGCCAGGGCATCTGTGAATTGGGCCCCCTGGTCCGGATCGAGCCTTATCATTACCAGTACATCAGAGTCCAGCCCGAGGACTGCCGCGAGATTTTTGAAAAAACCGTTCTCAAGGGCGAGCCCGTGGAGCGGCTGTTTTACAAAGATCGGAACAGCAAGTCCTGCCAGAAGCCGGAGGACATTCCCTTCATGGCCGGCCAGACCCGGCTGGTACTGGAGCACTGCGGCAGCATCGATGCGGTCTCCCTGGACGAATATATCGCCGTGGGAGGCTATGACGCCCTGTCCAAAGCACTCTTCGAAATGACCCCTCAGCAGGTAATCGATGAGGTGGACCGTTCCGGCCTCCGGGGCCGCGGAGGCGGCGGCTTTCCCACCGGACGGAAGTGGAAGCAGGTGGCCGCCCACAAGGACGCGCCCGTCAAATATGTGGTCTGCAACGGCGACGAGGGCGACCCCGGCGCCTTTATGGACGGCTCGGTGATGGAGGGCGATCCCTACAAGCTCATCGAGGGCCTCACCATTGCCGGCTACGCAGTAGGCGCCACCGAGGGCTACATCTACGTCCGCGCCGAGTACCCCAACTCGGTAGCCCGACTCCAGTACGCCATCAGCCAGGCCGAGGAGGCCGGCCTGCTGGGCGACGACATCATGGGCAGCGGCGTCCGCTTCCACCTCCATGTCAACCGGGGCGCCGGCGCCTTTGTCTGCGGCGAGGGCAGCGCCCTCACCGCCTCCATCGAGGGCTGCCGCGGTATGCCCCGCACCAAGCCGCCCCGCACCGTGGATCAGGGCCTTTGGGGCCAGCCCACTGTTCTCAACAACGTGGAGACCTATGCCAACGTGCCCAATATCGTCCTGCGGGGCGCGGACTGGTTCCGCACCATCGGCTCGGACAACAGCCCCGGCACCAAGACCTTCTCCATCACCGGCGCGATCGCCAACACCGGCCTGATCGAGGTCCCCATGGGCACCACCCTGCGGGAGATCATCTATGACATCGGCGGCGGCATCAAGAGCGGCGGAACCTTCAAGGCCGTCCAGATCGGCGGTCCCTCCGGCGGCTGTCTTACCCAGGAGCACCTGGACGTCGGCCTGGACTTCGATTCAGTCAAAAAATACGACGCCATCGTGGGCTCCGGCGGCCTGGTGGTCATGGACGAGCACACCTGTATGGTGGAGGTGGCCCGCTTCTTTATGAGCTTTACCCAGCGGGAGAGCTGCGGCAAGTGCTCCCCCTGCCGCATCGGCACCAAGCGGATGCTGGAGATTCTGGAGCGCATCGTGGCCGGCAAGGGTACCATGGAGGACCTGGACAAGCTGGAGGAGATCGCCCAGTTCGTCCGCCAGAACTCTCTGTGCGGTCTGGGCAAGAGCGCTCCCCTTCCCGTCATCAGCACCCTCAAGCGGTTCCACAAGGAGTACGAGGAGCATATTACAGAGAAAAAATGCGCCGCCCATGTCTGCGAGGCCCTGCGGATCTATCAGGTGGACCCCCACAAGTGTATCGGCTGCACCAAGTGCGCCCGGAACTGCCCCGTGGGGGCCATTTCCGGCGCGGCCAGGCAGCCCCACACCATTAACGCCGCCAAGTGCATCAAGTGCGGCGCATGCCAGGCGGGCTGTCCCGTGGACGCCATTTCCGTGGAATAAAGGAGGATAACCACTGTCATGAATTTGATCCATGTTACCATCGATGGTATCCCCATCGAGGTGGAACAGGGCACCACCATCCTGGAGGCCGCCGAGCAGATCGGTGTGAAGATCCCCACCCTGTGCTATCTCAAGGGCCTGATGCCCGACGGCTCCTGCCGCATCTGTACGGTGGAGATCGAAAACCGGGGCCGCAGCAAAATGGATACCGCCTGCTCCGCCCATTGCTCTGAGGGCGACCATATCCAGACCCGAAGCGAAGCTGTAGTTAAGGCCCGCCGCGGCATTCTGGATATGCTGCTCTCCAATCACCCCACCAACTGCTTCTCCTGTCCCTCCAACGGTGACTGCAAGCTGCAGGACCTGTGCTACGAGTACGGCGTGAGGGAGACCTCCTGTCCCGGTGAGATGTCCGATCTGCCGGTGGATGACTCCAATCCCTTCTTTACCTACGATCCCAACCTGTGTATCCTGTGCCACCGCTGCGTAAATGTCTGCCACAAGCTCACCGGCTGCGGCGCCATCGACACTATGGAGCGGGGCTTTGAATCCGTCATCAGTCCACCCTTCGGCATGCCCTGGAGCGAGAGCTCCTGCGAGTCCTGCGGCAACTGCGTGGCCGCCTGCCCCACCGGCGCCCTTACTTCCAAGCGTAAGAGGGATTACCGCCCCTGGCAGGTGGAGAAAGCCGTCCGCACCACCTGTCCCCACTGCGCGGTGGGCTGTCAGTTTGACCTTCTGGTAAAGGACGGCCGTGTGGTGGACACCAGGGCCGCCGACGGCCCCTCCAACAAAGGGCTCCTCTGCGTCAAAGGCCGCTCGGGTTCCTTCGATTTTGTCCACTCCGGCCGCCGCCTCACGGCTCCCCTGATCCGGGACCGGGCTACCAATGAGTTCCGGGAGGCCTCCTGGGACGAGGCCCTGGACCTGGTGGCCAACCGCATGATGGACATCAAAAAAGAGTACGGCCCTGATGCACTGGCCGGTTTTGCCTGCTCCCGCTCCACCAACGAAGACATCTACATGCTGCAGAAAATGGTGCGCACCTGTTTCGGTACCAACAATACCGACAACTGCGCACGTGTGTGACACGCTCCCACAGTTGCCGGTCTGGCAACCACTTTGGGCTCCGGTGCGATGACCAATACCTTCGCCGATGTGAGCCAGTGCTCCGACGTGATCATGCTCGTCGGTTCCAATCCTGAGGAGGCACACCCCGTTTTCGGCATGCAGATCCGCCAGGCGGTCCAGCGCGGCGCCCGGCTGATCGTCGTAGACCCCCGCGACATCGGCCTGTCCAGGCAGGCCGCCATCCATCTCAAGCTCAGGCCCGGCACCAACGTGGCCTTTGCCAATGGCATGATGAATATTATCCTGTCCGAAGGTCTGGAGGACAAGGACTTCATCGCCGAGCGCACGGAGAACTTTGAAGCCCTCCGCGAGGCCGTCAAGGATTATACCCCCGAACGGGTGGCTGAGATCTGTCATATCGACGCCGATGACCTCCGGGCCGCTGCCCGGTTGTACGCCACGGCGGAGCGCGCCCCCATCTGTTACTGTCTGGGCGTCACGGAACACTCCACCGGTACCGAGGGCGTCATGTCCCTGTCCAACCTGGCCATGCTGGTGGGCAAGCTGGGCCGGGAGGGCTGCGGCGTCAATCCCATCCGCGGTCAGAACAATGTGCAGGGCGCCTGCGACATGGGCGCCTCCCCCACCGATCTTCCCGGCTATCAGAAGGTCTCCGATCCTGCCGTGCGGGCCAAATTTGAGCAGGCCTGGGGTGTGTCCCTCAACCCCAAACCCGGCATGTTCGCCACCGACTGCTTCCCCGCCATGCTGGAGGGCAGGCTTCGCGGCCTCTTTATCTTCGGAGAGGATCCGGTCCGTACCGATCCCGATACCGGCCATGTGCTCAAAGCCCTTCGCTCTCTTGATTTTCTGGTGGTCCAGGAGCTCTTTATGACCGAGACCGCCAAACTGGCCGATGTGGTGCTCCCCGGCGTCAGCTATGCGGAAAAAGAGGGAACCTTTACCAACAGTGAGCGCCGGATCCAGCGTGTCCGCAAGGCCGTCACCATTCCCGGCGCCGCCCGTCCGGATGCCGAGATCTTCATGGATCTGATGAACCGTATGGGCTACTCTCAGCCCTGCCTCACCCCTGCCCAGATCATGGACGAGATCGCCTCACTGGCACCCATTTACGCAGGCGTCAGTCACCGGCGTCTGGACGGCCCTGCTGTAAACGGACAGGGTCTTCAGTGGCCCTGCCCTGCCGGGGACCACCCCGGCACTCCCATTCTCCATGTGGGCCGGTTCAGCCGCGGAAAGGGCTGGTTCTACCCTGCCCGGTATATCCCCTCTGTGGAGCTGCCCGATGAAGAGTATCCCCTTCTGATGATGACCGGCCGCATTCTTTACCACTATAACGCCTGTGCCATGACTGACAAGACTCCCGGTCTGGTGGAGGCCGGCGGCGAATCCTTTATCGAGCTCAACGACCGGGACGCGGCCCGCCTGGGCGCAGCGGACGGTGAAATGGTATCCGTCTCCTCCCGCCGGGGAACGATCTTCACGCGCGCCCGTGTCAGCGGCAAAACCTCTCCGGGCGAGTGCTGGATGCCCTTCCATTACCTGGAGGGCAGCTGCAACTGGCTCACTCACGCCGCGCTGGACCGGATCGCCCGCGCTCCGGAATACAAGGTCTGCGCTGTCAAGGTAGAAAAACTCTGATCTCCGGCCGCGGGGGGTCCTGGGGCTCCCGCGGCTCCGTTTTTCATGGAGTAGTTTTATGTCTCATCTTTCTCTCTCCCGCAGTCATGCGGTCCTGCGGATCGATGCCGGCGCCGCCGCTCCCATTTTGGAAGAGGTCGTCTCCGAGCATCTTCTCCGTGTGGATGTGGCCGGTGAAGCTGCCTTCACCCTGTCCTGTTCCCCCGCCCATCTGGAAGAACTGGTAACCGGCGCACTCTTCAGCCGCAGCCTGATCTCTGCCGCATCCGATGTAAAGTCCCTCTCCTTTTCAGAAGATCTGGGGTATGTCCGGGCAGAACTGACCCCAGGAGCTCCGGCTCCCCGGAGTCATCCCGGCTCCGGCGTGCTGCGGCTGAAGTATTCTCATCTCTGCGGCCTGATGGAGCGCAATCTCACTGCCTCCTCCCTTTTCCGGCGCACCGGCGGGATGCACTGCGTTTCGCTCAGCTTGCCTGAAAGCCCCATTCTGTCCATGGAGGACCTGGCCCGGCACAACGCGGTGGATAAGGTGATCGGCTACGCTTTGCTCCATGATCTCCCGCTGGAGTGCTCTGTATTGGCTGTCAGCGGACGGCTCTCCGCTGATATGATGGAAAAGGCTGTCCGCGCCGGTATCCCTGTCGTTCTCTCCAAAGGAGCCCCCACCGATCGTTCCATCCGTATTGCCCAGGAGAACGGTGTCACACTGGCAGGCTTCGTCCGGGGAGAACGGGTCAACCTCTACACCTGCCCCGAACGCATCGACATTACCATCTGACAGACGATCCGCTCCTTTTAATCACTCTTTTTGCCCTTTCACATAGAATGGTGCAAAAGGAGGTCTTATACTATGCCCATTATTTATCTCTCCCCTTCTACGCAGGAAAACAACCTCTATGTCAACGGCGGTACCGAGGAGGAATGGATGAACCGCCTGGCCGACGCCATGGAACCCTATCTCTCGGCCAACGGCATCCGCTACACCCGCAACACACCCGATATGTCGGCCGCTGCCGCCATCCGTGCCTCTAATTCCGGAAACTATGACCTGCATCTGGCGCTCCACTCCAATGCCGCGCCGGAGGGCCGGTATGGCCAGGTCAGAGGCATCCTGGTTTTCTATTTTCCCGGCAGCACAGAGGGACAGGAGGCAGCCAATCTGGTGGCTGACAATCTGAAGGCCATTTACCCGCTGCCCAATCTGGTCCGGGCACAGCCTACCACTTCTGTAGGTGAAGTCCGCCTGGTACGCGCGCCCTCTGTTTTTATCGAGATGGGCTACCACGACAATCCGGATGATGCCGCCTGGATCAAAAGCAATCTGGAACCCGCCGCCCGCAGCATTGTGCTGGCCCTCACCGAATTTTTTGGGCTTCCCTTCCTGGAACCCCGCCCGCCCCGTTCGGCCGTCGTGGATGTGAGCTGGGGATATCTCAATATCCGGGACCGGCCGGATACCTCCTCCGCCGTCATTGCCCGGGCTTACGACGGCGCTCCCCTGACCGTCCTGAATCAGTGGCAGGGATGGTATGTGGTACGTTTTGGCAGTGTGGTAGGCTGGGCCAGCTCCGACTTTGTTACCCTGATTTGAACTTTCGTTTACAGAAAATTCATATCAAGTTCGAAATCTGTACATCCTTTTTGCCGAAAAAGCTGATATCCTATCATTGTCAGGAACCAGAAGATCAATTGTAACTCCTCCTCTCTCTTCCCTCTCTTTATTGGTCCTGTCCTCCGGCAGGGATGTCAGTTCCCTGCCGGAGGTACAGACTACTTGTGACGTGCACCCGATTCGGTGCGCTTTTTTATTATTCCATTTTTTCCTTGACTTTTAGCTTCCTCTATTATATAATATCATTTGTTCGGTACGCGGCTGTAGCTCAGCTGGATAGAGTGACTGGCTACGAACCAGTAGGTCGGGGGTTCGAATCCCTTCAGCCGTACCAGCTCAGAAAAAGCCCTGAGGCGACGAAAAGGCCTCAGGGCCTTTTCATACGCCGGACGTGCTTTTTCTTCGCTTTCGGCCGCGACCCGCTGCGCTGGGCTTCAATTCGGGTTAAGAAGCAAAAATATCCAGATTAAAGCCACCTGACAATAAAAATACCACGACATATGTCGTGGTATTTTTATTGGGCTTCGGCCCGGTGGAGCGGGCCGAAGCACCATCTCACCATTTAACGGCGGAAGTGAATTCCGCCTATGACAATTCTCCACTTCGTTCCGAATTGACGCCGCACTTAAAGAAACCAGCAGTTTCCGGTCGGAAACTACTGGTTTTACTTTTTATCCCCGGACCACCAAGCTGGCGTTATCGGCGGGGACCGAATCAAGCAGACGCAACGCTTTGTCAAACATATTTTTGCGATATATCCTCGTCCACCCCATTCGCGCCGATTGACGCGGCGATCCGTTTGCCATAAATCTTGCTGCTGTCCAAGTTCCACAAGCAGGCTTTCCATACTGAGGTCATGATGCCCAATCATGAGGAGATCCCCATTCCCGTGCTTACCAAGCCTCTCTCCGAGTGCAGGATCGGTCTTGTGACCGACGGCGGCCTGGTGCCCAAGGGAAATCCTGATCATCAGGTCCCCACAAATTCCAAGTTCTTCCGCAGATACTCCATCGAGGGAATGGAGACGCTGGACCCTGCTGATTGGGAGGTCAGCCACCAGGGCTATAACAATGCCTTTGTTCTCCAGGATCCTAATCGCCTGGTACCGGTAGATGCCCTGCGCCACTTGGTAAAGGAAGGCGTTATCGGCAGTCTCAACGACTGTTTCTACTCCACCGCAGGCGTCATGACACCCATGGAAAAATGCAAGGAGTTTGGCGAAGGGATCGCTCAGGCCCTCAAGGATGACCTCTGTGACGCCGCTATTGAGACCTCTACGTGAGGGACCAGCAGTCGTGGCGGGTCCATGATTACCAAAGAAATCCAGCGTGCTGGTATCCCGGTCATCCAGGTGACCAATCTGACAAAGATCGCCGAGGGCATTGGCGCCAACCGTATCCTGCGGGGCAACAGCGTCCTGCATGTGTTCGGAGATCCCTCCTTGCCCCTTCCCAGTGAGAAAGCATACCGGGAGGCCCATGTCCTCCGGGCTCTGGAAATGCTGGAAAAGATCCCCGAAGAGGGACATCGGGCCATCATCGAAGAATAAGAGACAGTTGTCCGAAAGGGTTGCTGACGCGACTTTGCAGCTACCGGATTAAGTAAAGGGGCGGAGCACATGTGTGTCCGCCCCTTTATTACAAAGAGAATGATATATCTGGATAAAGAGCCTCTCCTTTCCGGCTTCCCAGAAAGGAGAGGCTCCACAGTATATTGAGTTATTACGCCTTCACGCGGATCTCTTCCAGCCGCTTTCCGCCCATCATCAGGCCCATCTCTTCCACGGTGACTTCACCGGGCTTGACGATGCCCATGATCTCGCCTTCGTACATGACGGCCACCCGGTCGGAGAGCTTCATGACCTCCTCCAGCTCGGTGGAGACCAGCAGGACCGCACGGCCCTCGTCCCTCTCATGGACGATGCGCTTGTGGATGTACTCGATGGCGCCTACGTCCACGCCGCGGGTGGGGTGCATGGCGATGAGGAGGCCGGGCTCCCGGCTCACCTCCCGGGCGATGATGACCTTCTGCTGGTTGCCGCCGGACAGGTTCTGGGCCAGCTCAAAGCGGCTGGGCGCCTTGACCTGGAAGTCCCGGATCAGGCGGTCAGTAAAGTCGTTGATATACTTCCAGTCCAGCAGGGGGCCCTTGCCGAACTCAGGCTGATAATAATCCTGCAGGATCATGTTCTCAGCCAGATTCATGGAGAGGATCAGGCCGCTTTTCTGGCGGTCCTGAGGTACGTGGGAGACGCCGCTCTTCATGATCTCACGGGTAGTGGCCTTGGCCAGGTCCAGGTCCTTATAGATGGCAGTACCCGAGGTGGCTTTCTTCAGGCCGGTGAGGCACTCCACCAGCTCGCCCTGGCCGTTGCCGTCCACGCCGGCGATGCCGAAGATCTCGCCCTTGTGGACCTCAAAGCACACATCGTTGAGCAGGCGGTTGCCGTCCTTCTGGCCCAGAGTCAGATGGGAGACGGTGAGCATGGCTTTGGACTGGTCGGTCTCCTTGCGGGTAACCGTCATATCCACCTCACGGCCCACCATCAGGCGGGCCAGCTCGTTGACCGAGATGCCGTCGTTGTTCACGGTGGTGATGCTCTTGCCTTGCCGCAGGACGGTGATACGGTCGCTGATCTCCTGCACCTCGTTGAGCTTGTGGCTGATGAAAATGACAGTGTAGCCGCTCTTGGTCAGCTTGCGCACCATGTTGAAGAGCTCCTCCGTCTCCTGGGGAGTGAGCACGGCGGTGGGCTCGTCCAGGATCAGGATTTTGGCGCCCCGGTACAGGGCCTTGATGATCTCAGCCCGCTGGCGGGCGCCCACAGGCAGAGTCTCCACCTTGGCCATGGGGTCCACGCCCATGTTGTACTCGTCGGCCAGGGCCTTGATCTCCCTGGCAGCGCCCTCCAGGTCCAGCTTGAGCAGGCTCTTGGACTTGGCGCCGATGAGGCAGTTCTCCACCACGCTGAGGGTGGGGATGAGCATGAAGTGCTGGTGCACCATGCCGATGCCCCGGTTCATAGCGTCCTTGGCGGAGCTGAATTTGACTTTCTGCCCTTCCAGCCAGATCTCGCCGGAGGTGGGGTGGTACAATCCGCAGAGCACGTTCATCAGGGTGGACTTGCCCGCGCCGTTCTCGCCCAGCAGGGTATGGACCTCGCCCTTGGCCACACTGAGGTTCACGTCGTCGTTGGCCAGCACGCCGGGGAAGCGCTTGGTGATATGCTTCATTTCCAGGATCATTTCAGACATATGTACGCACCTCCTCAGCCTTTCTTATAGGGCTTGCCAGCCGCGGCGGGGGCCACAGTCTTACCGGCAAAGCCAGCCAGGACCACGATGGTCAGGATATAGGGGATCATGGTCACGAAGTTGTAGGGGATGGGAGAATTGATGGAGGGCAGCAGGTTGGCCACGGCCAGACCAAAGGCGAAGAGCAGGGTGGCCAGCATGACGCCGGTGGGCTTATAGCGGCCGAAGATGACGGCGGCCAGGGCGATAAAGCCGCGGTTGGCCGTCATGTCCTCCTGGAAGGAGTTGAGCAGGCCGGTGGACAGGAATGCGCCGCCCATGGCCATGAGCATGCAGCCCACGATAGTGGCGGCATACCGCATCCGGTACACGTCGATGCCCAGCGTGTCGGCGGCCTTGGGGTTCTCACCCACCGAGCGCAGATTCAGGCCGGTGGGGGTGCGGAACAGGAAGTAGGACACCACGGGCACCAGCAGGAACGCGATGTACACCACGGGCATCTGGTCGAACAGGGCCTCGCCGATGAGGGGGATGCCCTTCAGGACGGGAATGGAGATGCGCTGGAAGGCATACTCCTTAACGGACACGAAGTCCATGCCGAAGATCATGCGGTAGAGCACGGTGCTCACGCCGGCGCCCAAAGTGTTGAACGCCACGCCCACCACCACCTGGTTGGCCCGGAGGCTGACCGTGAGGAAGGCGAAAAGCAGGCCCAACAGGGCGCCCACCAGCATGGCACAGAGCATACCCAGCCACACGTTGTGCATATAATAGGTAGCGGCGATGGCCACGAAGGTGGCGATGAGCATGATGCCCTCGCAGCCGATGTTGATAAGGCCCGCCCGGTTCATGATCAGCAGGCCCAGAGCGCCCAGAAGGATCGGGGTCGCCATACGGATATCGGAGGCCAGAAGGCCGCCTACGATACTGATAAAGTCCATACGCTCTCCTCCTTACGCCGCTTTGGCCGTCTTGGCGTTACGCTTCTTGCGCTTGAAGCTGGTCTCGCGCAGGATCGCGGTAGCCACCACCATGATGATAACGATGGCCTGGATAACCTTGATAATGGCCACGGGGACGCCGGTGGCCCGCTGCATGGAGTTGCCGCCTGCGCGCAGGATGCCGAACAGGAAGGCGCCGGCCACGATGCCCAGCGGCGTATTGGCGCCGATGAGGGCGACGGCCATACCGTCGAAGCCGTATCCGGGAGAGACTGTGGGGAACAGACGTCCCTGCACGCCCATGACCTCGGTGGCGCCGGCCAGACCGGCAACGCCGCCGGCCAGCAGCATGACCAGGACGATATTTTTCTTGGTATTGATGCCGGAGTAGATGGCAGCGTCAGGGTTTTGTCCGGAGACCCGGATCTCATAGCCCTTCTTGCTGGACCAGAGGAACATCCAGAACAGCCAGACAAACACCAGCGCGATGATGATGCCCAGATGGGCCCGGGTCCCTTTCAGGATCACCGGTAGGCTGGCGCTCTCCAGCAGCGGCGAGCTCTGGGCGTCGTTTCCGGGAGGCTCGGTGATGGGGCCGTTGACCATGTACTGCACCAGCTGGATGGCAACGGTGTTGAGCATAACAGTGGTGATGAGCTCACTGGCGTCGAAGCGGACCTTCAGCACGCCCACGATCCAGCCCCAGATGGCGCCGCCCAGGAAGCCGGCGCACATGGTCAGGGGCAGATGGATAGCCATGGGGAGACCGGGGATATAGACGCCGGCGATGGTGGCGAACAGGGCGCCCATATAGAGCTGGCCCTCCATGCCCAGGTTGGTCAGGCCGCAGCGGCTGGCAAGGGCATAGCTGATACCGGTGAAGATCAGGGGAGTCATCTTGACCAGGGTCTCAGCGATGGCGTTCTTTCCACCCAGCGCGCCGCTGATGATCTTGCTCATGGCCTTGAAGGGATCCACGCCCATGGCGGCGATGATCAGCATGCTGATGACCAGAGCCACTACGACCGCCGACACGGAAATGACCGCCTGCCGGGCCGCCGTGGACATGTTGTTGCGGAATTTGATCTTGTCAAATTTCTGCATAGTACACGCTCCAATCTTACTCTCTAGCTTCTTAGTGGTAGCAAAAGCGGAGGGCGGGCGCGCCCTCCGCTTTTTTCATCCACTTGTTTACTTGTCCAGCTTGCCGGCCTCCAGATCGGCGAAGAGCTGATCCATGGCAGCCTTGGCCTCGGGGATCTTCTCATCCCAGCCGTGCCAATCGGAGAGGACGGTACCGTTGTCCTTCAGGCCGTAAGAGTAGATCTTGGCCTCGAAGGTGCCGGCGGCGATCTCCTTGAACACGTTCTCGAACATGCCCTCGAAGTTGCGCAGCACGCTGACCACCACGGCGTCGGGAGCCTGGCTGTACTGGTCGGCGTTGTAGCCGATGGCGTAGACACCGGCCTCATCGGCGGCCTGGATGACGCCCAGACCGGCGTTGTTGGCGCTGGCGCACAGAACGTCATAGCCCTGCTTGGTGTAGCCCAGAGCCACTTCCTTGGCCCGGTCGGCGTCGGTCAGGGTGCCGATATAAGCGGTAGCGACCTCGATGTCGGGGTTGATGTACTTGGCGCCGGGCTCAAAAGCGTCCACCAGCTCGGCGATGGAGGGAGTGTCCTCACCGCCCAGCATGACGACCTTGCCGGTCTTGGAGGAGGCGGCGGCCACAGCGCCGGCCAGGAAGCCAGAGTTCACGGGGCCAACACCGGCCACATTGGGCTCCTGCTGAGTGCCGTCACCGGCAAAGGAGACCACGAACTTGGAGTCGGGGAAGTCGGGGGCCACCTTGTGAACGGCGTCCACGAACTGAGAGCCGTGAGCGACGATCATGTTGTAGCCGTCCTGGGCATAGCCGCGGAGGAACTCCTCCATATCGGAAGCGGCCACGCTCTCAGAGTAAGCCAGATCTTCCAGGCCGTACTTGGCGCAGATATTGGTCAGAGCGTTGTAAGCGGTGGCGTTCCAGCCGTTATCGTTGGCAGGGCCGGCCAGCAGCACCGCGATCTTCATGCCGGAGTAATCCACCTCACCGGAGCCGTTGTCGGTGGCAGCGGGCGCAGAGGCGGCGGGGGCGGAAGCTGCGGGGGCCTTGCTCTCGGAAGCAGAGCCGCCGCCGCACCCAAACAGGGTGGCGGACATTCCAATGGCAAGAAGCAGGGCCAACAGTCTCTTTTTCATCTTTGTTCTCCTCCAATTATTTTACGGTATTGAGTTCGGAGGGAGGACCTGCGGAATCTTTACCGTCCCGCACTGCCAGCATACCAAACTCTCGTATTTGACAAGTCCTACAAAAGCTTCTTCTCTGTTTTTTATGGATAAATTTTGCGTTTTGACTGAATAGTCAGTGCCGTTTTTCCGTTTTTTGTGCTTTTTTAATCTTGTCACTTCTTTCCTTTATGCATAAAGCCGCTGTTGCAGGCGCATACTTATTCCGAGGTGATTTTATATGCGATACCCTGACCTGTATGCTCTCATCCAGCATGAAACAGAGGCCAGACAGTATTTTAACAAGCTCCCCGACTATGTTCAGGAACAGATCTGCACACGAGCTGAAAACGTCAATTCCTTCGCCAGTCTTCAGGACTACGCGGAAAACCTGACCCGCGGAGACGGCTGACGCCGCCTATTCTCTTTGCCGCTCCCCTGGCCCGCCGGCAGTGCGGTATCTTACGGAGCCGGAGTACTCCTCTCTTCTTTTTTCCGCGATCCAGCTGTCTTCTGAAATTTTTGTCGTTTGTGGAAAAAAGGACTTGCATTCCTGCTGGTTCTATGCTATTATAATTGAGCTGCCAGTAAGAGTACTGTGGCAGCGGTACGCGGCTGTAGCTCAGCTGGATAGAGTGACTGGCTACGAACCAGTAGGTCGGGGGTTCGAATCCCTTCAGCCGTACCAGCTCGTCGCAAGCGTCATATCGCTTGCGACGAGTTTTTTATGCTCCGCATCAAAAACTCATCTCGCGCTCATTCTGCTGCTCCTCGCTTCCGAACCGGATTCGCTTCGCTGGATCCCGGTTCGGGTTGAAAAATGAAAATATCCGGATTGAAGCCACCTGACAGTTCAGAAAAAATCCTAAGACAGATGAAAAGCCTTAGGACTTTTTTGTGCTTTGATTTGGCGGAAAGTTTATATCAAAAAACCGGGCGGCGGAGCTAGGCTCCGCCGCCCGGTCGTTACCGCCCGCTATGACAGATCAGCAGCAGCCGTTGTTGCCGCAGCAGCCGTTGTTGTTGCCGCAGCCGCAGTTGCCGCCCCAGTTGTTGTTGCCGCAGCAGCAGAAGAGAACGATGATGATGATAATGATCCACAGGCAGCCGCCGCCCCAGCCATTATTGCATCCCATAATGAGTACCTCCTGAATGAAATTTGCGGCCGGTCTCTTCCGGGCCCCGGGGTGTCCCGGCGCCCCGGCCGGCCACAGTCCATACTATGTCGGCGTTCCTGTTTGGTGCGGCGTCAAAAACCGGAGCGCAGCCCCTGTCAAGGGACACGCTCCGGTCTTTTCTCTCATTTTTCAGGTGATACGGGTTACCAATACTTGATTTCGCACCTCATTCACGGCGGACAGATCCAAGGCGCCTGCCGCTCCCAAATACTCCAGCAGCGTTCCGCCTTCCTTCCTCTGGGCGTCCAGCGCGAAATAGGACAGGTAGGCCACATGGGCCCGCACAAGGCCGCTGGTGCACAGCACCCTGTACTCCCCTTCCGTGATGATCCCCAGTTCCCTGGCCCTGGGCAGCACGGTCTGCCAGGTAAAGTCGGTGTTTTCACCGCTGTCCCGGTATCCCAACGCCCGCATCACAAAGGTCAGATACTCTCCCGCCCCGATGGAACGCAGCGGTGCGAAGGCCAGCTGGCCCTGGGCGTTGGGCCCCACACCGGCAGCATAGCCTTTGCTGTAGGCATAGGCCACATAACGGGCGCACCAGTCAGGCACATCGACAAAGGGGCACGCGCCCGTATAGGCCTGGGCTGCTTTCTCTTCCCCGATCAGGCGCAGGAACATGATCAGTCCTTCCACCCGGGTGGGTATCCTTTCCAGGTCATACCCCTCGCCGTAGCCGGTGCCCGTTCCCGCGAAAAGCCCCATCTTCTTCAATGCGCCCGCCAATTCATTATAATCGGTGGCGCCGCTGGGAGAGAAAGAGGTCCTTCCCTCCAGACTGAGCACCGCCGTCTCCGAGGAGACCGAGACCACCGCCGTGGTGTTCTCCGCCGCCAAATAGCGGTGCATCGCGGTCAGGTCCGTCCCTGACGGGACCGTTGTCCCCGCCGTCAGATCCACCACCGCGCCGCCGGCGTAGCTCACTGTGACGCGGCCGGCCAGCAGCATAGCCACAGAGCCGGTGGCCAGGGAGATGGCGTCTCCCTGCTTATAGCGCCGGTCGTTGAGACCGCCGGCAAAGCTCTCGCCTTCTTCCCCGCCGGCCTGTGCCAGATTAACCTGATGCTGTTCGTCCAGACGCGCCTTGGAGGCATCATAGACTTTCTGTGTCTCTGCGTCCACCCGGTCCCCCGCCTGTGCCAGCACGGAGGGAATATAGGTCCCGGTCAGATAGCTCAGAGAGATCAAAGGGTCTGTCTGTGAGCCAGCCACGGCATAAGCGGCGCCGCAGCCCAGGGCCACCACTCCAATCAGCACAAAGGCAAGTACTTTTTTCATGTTTCCTCCGAAATCATATAGCTCAGGGTCTGAAGGCTGTCGGAAAAATGGACGTTCTCCACAAAAACATCCGATTTGTACAAATTCAGTTCGATATTGGTAAAATTCCAGATGCCCTTGACGCCCGCCGCCACCAGGCGGTCGGCCATATCAGGCGCAATGCTCCGCGGCACTGTCAGGATACCCACGCTGGCGGGATGATCCTTCAAATATTCCTCCAGCTGGTCGGCGTGGTATACCGGAGTGTGAGACATGACCTGCCCCACAATCTCCGGACGCACGTCAAACGCGGCGTTGAGCTGAAATCCGCTCCACGCAAAATTAAAGTTCTCGATCAGGGCCCGGCCCAGATTGCCCACGCCGATAAGCACCGCAGTATGCCCCTTATTCATGCCAAGGATATCGGCCACCTCGCCCAAAAGCTTCTCTACATTGTAGCCGTAGCCCTGCTGTCCGAATTCTCCAAAGCAAGACAGGTCCTGCCGGATCTGGGAGGCAGTCAGTCCCATGGAACTCCCCAGTGCACTGGAAGAGATCCGTACCACACCGGCCTGATTCAGTTCAGTCAGATGCCGAAAATACCGCGGCAGGCGACGGATCACCGCCCCGGATACTTTCTCCTTTTTCATGTCCTATCACGCTCTCTTATCCTCAGAAGATCGCATTTTTCTCCCATATGCGTATGAAAAAATACATTCTTCAGCTATTCGCAAAAATTATAGCACGTTTTTATGGATCCTGCAACGAGTTTCCCCTCCAGAGATTGCAAGAGGACCGGAGCAGCAGCCTCCGGTCCTCCAAATATCTTCTGCCTGTTTATCTGTTTCGTGTTTCGGATCTGTCAGCCGGATATGGCCTGTGCCCCGCGCTTAAGCTCCTCCAGCGTCCGCCGGACAGCCTCCAGCGCCAAGACCGGATCGCTGATGCCCTCCACCGCCTGTTCCATCGGACAGCGCCCCGTACCGGCCCGGTTGATGATCTCATCGGCCAGGATATCCCATGACGCCCGAATCCCCCGTGCCTCCAATTCCTGCCGCGCACCCCGGCTCATCACCTGTCCGTGAACCGCTGCCACACCAGCCAGCGCGAACAGCAGGGCTGCCGCCCGGCCCACGATCTTGTCGGCGGCGGAGCAGCCCCGCAGATCGGTCCCTCGGGCCAGAAATTCCACCATGGGCCGGATGCCGGTCTGGCGGCTGGTATGGACCATGCCGCCGCCGCACAGGACGCAGGTATAGCCATCTTCCCTCAGAAGCTGCCTGGCCTGCTCCAGATCAGTCATGATGCCGCTCCAGACGCTCCACCGCCAGCATCAGAACGGGGATCAGACACCACTGGAGCACCAGGCCGGGCAGACCAGCCGCGGCAGCGGTCCACACCGATGCAGCCGACATTCCCCAGATGCCCAGCACATAGCCTGCAAACAGGACCGCTGCCATCCGGCAAACCCGGCCCGCCAGCTGGGCCAGGAGCACTTTCAGAAGCACGGGCATTTGGCGGCAGGCCAGAAGACCGGCAGCCAGGCCATAGGCCGCCAGTTCCACCGCCATGAAGGGAAGGATGCCCGCAGCCGGCATGCCGGACAGAAGGAAACTCACTGCCGGTGCCAACGAACCGGCTGCCGCACCTGCGGCGGGACCGGCCAACAGGCCCACCAGCAGGATGGGAAGGTGCATGGGCAGGAAGGTCTGTCCCAAAGCTGTTCCTGCCCCGGTCAAGGCCCCCACCGCATGGAAGAGCTCCGGCAGCGCCACAGCTGCGGCAATGGCCGCCAGCACGGCCGCCGTCCTGGCCTGAATGGAATGGAACACAGTTGTCCGGCGTATCACTGCTGTGTTTGTCATATCATCGTCTCCCTCTCTGCTTTTCATATCCGGATAAAAAAGAAGCACTTGCATTTCTGCAAGTGCCCTTTGGTCCGAGTGACTGGACTTGAACCAGCGGCCTCTTGAACCCCATTCAAGCGCGATACCAAACTTCGCCACACCCGGATCTCTTTTGCTGCTTAACTCAGGCAGCTTATATAATATAGCATAGCTGCTTTTACTTTGCAAGTGTTTTCGTGAAAATTTTGCTTATTTTTTATCTGCACTTTTTGCCTCGCCCTGGCTGCCGCCGCAGCTCGCATTTCTTCTTCGTGATTCATAGAATGGCTCATCACGATCTACCGTCAGGAGGTGCCGCTGTGTCAGTCCCATCCGGAGCCGCGCTGCCCGTAGCAGTCAACGCTGCGGCCCTTGTTATCGCCCAGAATCTGAACGACCAGGAGCTGGGTATCTGGCTGCCGCTCTCACACAGCTGGCCGATACGCTGGCCACCATCGCGCTCACCCGAGCTGCAGAAGAGAGTGCCTGCCGGCCTGGCTGCGTATCATATACCCGCCAGTCCCAAGCTTAAAAAAGAAGCACCTGCTTTGCAGGTGCTTCTTTTTTGGAAAGAGCGAACACGTTCGAGGCATTGCCTTCCCACCTCGCACCCAACCGCGAACCCAGCGGAGCGGAGCGCGGTTGGAAGCAAAGAAAAAGCACGTTCGGCGTATGAAAAGGCCCTAAGGCCTTTTCTTCGCCTTAGGGCTTTTTCTGGGCTGGTGCGCGAGGCGGGACTTGAACCCGCACGTGCGTAATGCACACTAGAACCTGAATCTAGCGAGTCTGCCAATTCCACCACTCGCGCGTCTCCATGGCCTTGGCTTGAGTTTTCTGCTCATCGCCTCAGCGCAAGATATATATTATCACAGGCGTTGTGCTCTGTCAACATCTTTTTTCAAAAAAATATCTCATTTTCTCTTTCCCGCCACAAAGGGACTTCTCTCCCCCTTTCAAAAAATTCCCGCCCGCGGGCTTGGCCCGCGGGCGGGAAAGTTCAGCATCCGATCTTGTCTTCTGCTCCCCCGCAGATCAGGGGATCAGATTCTTCTCGGTCTGGGGATCAAACATATGCAGCAGATCCGTACGGAAGGTGAAATGGACCTCGGTGCCGTACTGGATGCCGCCGCGGTGCTCTTCAGGCAGATCCACGGTGGGCACGCGGAGGACCACGTCCTTGCCATCGGCGTTAACGTGCAGGTGGACCTCGCTGCCCATCATCTCGGACACGTCCACCAGACCGCTGACCGTATTGGCGGCCTTGCCGGGAGCAAAGGCCATATGCTCAGGACGAACACCCAGAATGATATCCTGGCTGTCCACATTGGCGGCTTTCAGACCCGCAATGATCTTGGCGTCAGGGGTAATGGAAGCGCCATGGCACTTGACCACATAGCTGTCTCCGGTTTTCTCCAGCTTGGCGTCAAAGAAGTTCATCTGGGGCATTCCGATAAAGCCGGCCACGAAGATATTGGAGGGATGATCAAACACTTCCTGAGGAGTGCCGATCTGCTGGATAAAGCCGTCCTTCATGATGACCATGCGGTCACCCAGGGTCATAGCCTCGGTCTGGTCGTGAGTTACGTAGATGAAGGTGGTGTTGATGCGCTGGCGGAGCTTGATGATCTCGGCGCGCATCTGGTTGCGCAGCTTGGCGTCCAGGTTGGACAGGGGCTCGTCCATCAGGAACACCTGGGGCTCGCGCACGATGGCGCGGCCGATGGCAACACGCTGCCGCTGGCCGCCGGACAGGGCCTTGGGCTTGCGGTCCAGATACTGAGTGATGTCCAGGATCTCAGCGGCCTCGCGGACCCGCTTGTCGATCTCATCCTTGGGCATCTTGCGCAGTTTCAGGGCGAACGCCATGTTCTCGTACACCGTCATGTGGGGGTACAGAGCGTAGGACTGGAAGACCATGGCGATGTCCCGGTCCTTGGGCTCCACATCGTTCATCCGCTTGTCGCCGATGAGCAGGTCGCCCTCGGAGATCTCCTCCAGACCGGCGATCATCCGCAGAGTCGTGGACTTGCCGCAGCCGGAGGGACCGACCAGAACGATGAATTCCTTGTCCGCGATCTCCAGATTGAAGTCGTGGACAGCGGTCACCTTGTTGTCATAGATCTTCTTGACGCCCTTCAGAGTAACAGTTGCCATGTACATAGAGCCGTAAGAGCAGAG
The DNA here is from genome assembly GCF_052065415.1 of Pseudoflavonifractor sp. HCP28S3_F10. Lineage (NCBI taxonomy): Bacteria > Bacillati > Bacillota > Clostridia > Eubacteriales > Oscillospiraceae > Pseudoflavonifractor > Pseudoflavonifractor sp. HCP28S3_F10. Next base: position 62,207 of record NZ_JBQHUB010000008.1, read on the forward strand.
CCTCCGCTGCTGCTCCCTTGCTCCGGGAGAGCGAAACCCCCGGAACATTACGACAGGTCTCCACACTGCCGCACCGCCGGCCCAGCGGAATTTCCTCCTTTTTTACAGCTCCCTCCGCCTTATGGTTATGGAGTAAGGCGGAGGTGCTTGAATATCGGCGCCCCGCGCCGGGGGGAATCTGTGTCCATTATGCCAGAACTGCGTCTTAATTACAAGTCTTTTTGTACAGTTTAAATAGTTCCATGGGTCACTTGTCCGCGGAAGATGACCGCCCGAAGCTCCAGATTCTCATCCAGCACAGCCAGATTGGCCAGCTTGCCGGGCTCGATGCTGCCCACCCGGCTGTAGATGCCGATGGCCTTGGCGGGGTTCACCGCCGCAGCCCGCACCGCCACCTCCAGCGGGATGCCGAAGGATACCGCAGTACGCATGCAGTTCATCAGATCGGTGACCGAACCGGCCAGCGTGCCGTCCTCCAAGGTCGCGTACTTGCCGTTTACTTTGACGGCCTGGCCACCCAGGGTGTAGTCTCCGTCCGGCATGCCGGCGGCGCGCATGGTGTCGCTGATCAGGATGACCCGCTTGGCGCCGAAGAGCTGGAACACCGCCCGCACCACGCTGGGGTGGATGTGGACGCCGTCGCAGATGAGCTCCACCTTGCAGCCCGGGTTATCGAAGGCCGCGCCCACCACGCCGGGAGCCCGGTGGGTAAATGCGGGCATGGCGTTGAACAGATGGGTGGCCTGACGCGCGCCGGCAGCATAAGCGGCCATGGCAGTGTCATAGTCGGCGGTGGTATGGGCCACCGAGACGGTAACTTCGTCGGCCACCTCCCGGATAAAGTCCAGGGCACCGGGCTCCTCGGGGGCCACGGACACCAGCTTCACCAGTCCCTCGGAGGCCATCTCCAGCCGGCGGAGCATCTCCACATCGGGGGCGTGGAGCCAGTCGCCGTTCTGGGCCCCCCTCTTGGCGTAGGACAGGAACGGGCCCTCCAGGTTCACGCCGCACAGCATGGCGCCGCTCTTGCTGGTCTTGCGGTGATTGGCCGCGTTTTTGCAGACTTTGATGAGCTGCTCCTCCAGCAGGGTCATGCCGGCGGGGCAGATCTGGGTCACGCCCCGGGACAGCTCGTAGTCGGCCATGATCTGCAGGCCCTCGGCGTCTCCGTCACTGAAATCGTGACCCTTGGCGCCGTGAAAATGCAGGTCGGTCAGACCGGGGATCACGTAGCAGCCCGACAGATCGGCGGTCTTGCCGTCAGCACTCAGACCCGCCAGAAACTCCCCCTCAATACAGACGTCCCGCCGGACAAAGCCGTCATGGACGTCATAGACCTTCGCTCCGGTCAGCCGCATACCGGCTCACCCGCCTCTACCAGCTTGCTGAGGGCGGCACGGTCGCCCACCAGGGTCACATCAGGATGGAGCTGCAGCACGGAAGCTGGCACATCGGGGGTAACAGGGCCACGGAATGCGCGGTACACGATGTCGGCCTTCTCCTCGCCGCTGACCACGATCAGGATGCGGCGGGCATTCATGATGTTCTTGATGCCCATGCTCAGCGCTTGGCGGGGCACATCCTCCCGGCGCTCAAAGAAGCGCTTATTGGCCTCGATCGTGCTCTCGGTCAGATTGACCACGTGGGTCTCCAGGCCAAAATTGTCGCCGGGCTCGTTAAAGGCGATGTGGCCGTTGTGACCCATGCCCAGCAGCTGCAGGTCGATACCGCCCAGGTCCCGGATGAGCTGGTTGTAGGCGGCGCACTCGGCCACAGGGCTCTTGGCCAGGCCGTTGAGCACGTGGGTGTTCTCCGGCTTGATGTCGATGTGGTCAAAGAGGTTGGACTGCATAAAGTAACGGTAGCTCTGCTCATGGCGGGGAGACAGGCCCAGATACTCATCCAGATTCACGGATTTGGTCTCGGCAAAGCTCAGATCGCCCTTCTTGTACCACTCCACCAGCTGCTGGTAGGTACCTACAGGGGTGCCGCCGGTAGCCAGGCCCAGCACACAGTCGGGCTTGGTGATGACCTGGGCGGAAATGATGTTGGCCGCGCGGCGGCTCATGGACTTATAATCTTCCGACAGATAAACTCTCATTGGAATTCCCTCCTGATATGATCTCAGCAGTACTTGGCAATGGCGTCCCGGATCTGCTTGGAGCAGGCGTCCACCACGGCCTTGTCGGACTCGGTCAGGTTGGCCAGGGGAGCGCGGACACCGCCCATATCCAGGCCGTACTGCTGCTTGATGACTTCCTTCATCACGGCGTACAGGTTGCCGTGGGCGGAGCACAGCTTGTAGATAATGCGGCAGATCTCATTCTGGATCTTGGCAGCCTCAGCCATCCTTCCCTCATGGAACAGGTCCCACACTTTCAGGAACAGCTCAGGCATAACGGCATAGGTGCCGCCGATGCCGCCGGTGGCGCCCATGGCCAGGCCGGAGATGAACTGCTCATCGGGACCGTTCATGACCACGAAGTTCTCGCCGCCCTCGTCCTTCCACATCTGGATGTCCTGAGTGGGCATGGAGGAGTTCTTCACGCCGATGACGCGGGGATTCTTCAGCATCTCCTGGAGCAGAGGAATGGTCAGAGCCACGCCGGCCAGCTGAGGAATGTTGTAGATGATAAAGTCGGTGTTGGGGGCGGCAGCGGAGATGTCGTTCCAGTACTGGGCGATGCTGTAGGGGGGCAGGTGGAAATAGATGGGAGGAATGGAGGCGATGGCATCCACACCCAGGCTCTCGGCGTGGGCGGCCAGTTCCTGGCTGTCCCTGGTGTTGTTGCAGGCCACGTGGGCAATGATGGTCAGATCGCGGCCCTTGGCCTCGGCCATCACATTCTCCAGTACGACCTTGCGCTCTTCCTTGCTCTGATAGATGCACTCGCCGGAAGAGCCGCCCACATACAGGCCGCGGACGCCCTTGTCAGCCAGGTGGCGGACCAGAGCCCGGGTGCCCTCCGGAGAGATGTTGCCCTGCTCGTCATAGCAGGCGTAGAAGGCGGGAATAACACCCTGGAATTTTTTCAGATCGCTCATCTCAAATCACTCCATTTTCTGTTTTCAGATCAATATGGGCCTGCCGGGCCCGGCGGAGGAAGACTTCTCTCCTCCCCCAGGTCCCGGCTGGCACTTTTGACAGTTACTCTCTGCTCCGGACCATCCGTGGAACGCATGCCCGGACCTTTGTCAGGCTTCCGCCTGACGGCGACGGTTCTTAACCCTTGACGGCGCCCATGGCGATGCCCTGGGTAAAGTATTTCTGGAACACAATGAACACGGTCACGATGGGGATGGCGGCCAGTGTGGCGCCGGCCATGATAAGGCCGAAATCGCTGGACATCTCGCCCTGAAGGCGCGCGATACCCAGAGAAATGGTCCACACCTCGCGCTTGGTCAGCATGATCAACTGGAGGAAATAGTCATTCCAGGAGTTGACGAAGGTGAAAATAGCCAGCGCGCCGACGCCGGGCTTGATCATGGGGAACACGATGCTGAAGAAGGTACGCAGCTCACCGGAGCCGTCCACCCGGGCGGCCTCCAGGATCTCGGTGGGGATGGTCTCAGAGAACTGCTTCATCAGGAACACACCGAAGGGCCAGCCCACAGTAGGCAGGATAACGGCCCACAGGTTGTTGGCCAGATGCAGGAAGTTCATCTCCTGCAGCAGGGGGATGACGATGACCTGCTTGGGCAGGGCCATGGCGCACACGATGAGGGTAAAGAGAACGCCGCGGCCGTAGAAGCGCTTCTTGGCCAGGGCATAGCCGGCCAGCGAGGCGGTCAGGCAGGTCAGGATCATGGATCCCACAGCCATGAACACGGTGTTGAACAACCACTTGAAGGCGGGCTGCTTGAAGAGCTTAACATAGTTCTGCAGCGTCGGCTTCAGGGGGAACCACTGGGGCGTGCGGGCGTTGATGGTGATGGCGTCCTTAAAGGAACCGGTGATGATCCAGTACAGCGGGAAGAGGAAGAGAATGGCCAGCACCAAAAGGATGAAAAAGGTGGCCACCCTGTAGCCGGTGGAAGTGCCGGAAAGCTTACTTTTCGCGTTATTCATAACCTGCACCTCCTTAATTATCACTCTTCGTGACCTTGAACTGGATGGCGGAGAACACCGCAATGATCAAGGCCAGGACCACGCCCATCGCGTTGGCGTAGCCGAAATCCTGATAGCGATAGACCGTATCGAAGATGTAGTACATGATGGTGCTGGTGCTGCCGTTGGGGCCGCCGGAGGTCAGCAGCTGGATCAGCGCGAAGCACTGGAACGAGTTGATGGTGGTGATGATCAGGATATACAGGGTGGTGGGCATGATCTGGGGCCACTTGATCTTCCAGAAAACCTGGAGCTTGGTGGCGCCGTCCACCTGGGCCGCCTCAATGAGAGACTGGTCCACATTGCCCAGGGCTGCCACATACAGCACGATGGGCTGTCCGATGGAGGTGGTGAAGAGGATCATAATGATACACCAGATGGCGGTCTTTTCGTTGCCCAGCCAATCAAAGCCCACGGAATCAAAGATCTGGTTGAGCAGGCCGTTATAGGGATTGAACATCCACTTCCACACCACGGTGACTGCCACAGTACCGGTGACCACAGGCAGGTAGAACACACAGCGGAAGAAGGACCGGGTCAGGGCGTTCATCTGATAGATGGCGGAACTGACCCACAGGGAGAACGCAGTGACCGTAGGCACGGCCACCACCACGATAAGTACAGTGTTCCAGAAGCCCTTGATAAAGACAGGATCCTGGAACATACGGATATAGTTGGCGAAACCGGCGAAAGTGGTGGCGGAGCTGTTCAGGCCCATGTGCAGGAAGCTGTACACCACACAGATAATCATGGGGAATACAACGAATCCCACAAAGAAGAACAGGCTGGGAAGCAGAAACAGATAAGCTGAAATGGTCTCGCGCCGGACCAGAGCCTTGCTCATGCCGGAAAATTGGGAACGTTTTTCTTTACGCGGCTTCCGTTGTGCGTTGACAGCGGCATTTTGCTCCATATGTTTCTCCCCCTCTTCTACGAATTTGCTCTCCCATGCCTGCTAAAAAAGGACTGTGCCCGCCCCCTCTCATGCAGGGAGTGGGCACAGTCAAACTTACATATGGCGTTTGAAGTTGCTATGCTTAACCGATGTTGGCGTTGCTGGCGGTGACGAACTCGTCAGCCTTGGCCTGGATGTCCTCGCCGGAGATCAGGATCTTCTGGAGCATATTCCACCAGTTGGTGCGCTGCTCGGTCCAGCCGGGAGTGACGTTATAGTAATCGCCCAGGTAGGGCATCAGGGTCAGGAACTCAGTGGCATTGGCCTCCTGCTCGGTGCCGGCGTAGACATTGCCCTGAGAAGCGCGCACGGGGAAGAAGCCGGTCAGGCGGACGCTCTCGACGCCCTGGGTCTCATCGTCGCAGACCCACTTGATGAAGGTCTTGGCGGCGTCGATCTTGGCCTGGTCGCCGTTGTCGAACACGCCGAAGCCCCAGATACCGCCGCACAGCTCAGGCTTGCCGTCGTCAGAGGGGAAAGCCATGGCAAAGGGAGTGAACTGGACCTGGCTGGCGTACTGCGCCTTGTTGGAGGCGTTCCAGCAGAAGGTCACAGCAGCGGTGCCGTTGGAGAAGGCCTGCAGCTCGTCAGAAGCCACGAAGCTGGCGTTGGCGTTCAGGGCGCCGGAATCCACCATGCTCTTGATGAGCTCCAGGGCCCTCACGTTCTCGGTGGAGTTGACGGTGTAAGCGGTGTGGTCAGCGTTGGTGTAGGTGCCGGAATACAGGTTGGTGACGAGAGCGCGGGTGCCCTGGTCGCCGCCCTGGCCGCCGCAGTAGACGATGCCGGGCACAGCAACCAGACCGGAATCACGGACAGCCTCCATGGCCTTCACGAAGTTATCGGTGGTCCAGGTGCGGGTCTCCTCGTCGATGTACTGCAGAGCGCCGGCCTGATCAAAGACCTCATAGTTGATGGCCATGCAGTGGGTGGTCATGCACAGGGGGTACTCATAGTACTTGCCGTCCAACTGGCAGGCCGCGGCAACAGCCTCGCTGTTGGCCTTGATGTCGTCCCCGGACTCGGCCCACAGGTCGGACAGGTCCACCATCAGGTTATTGGCGCCCCAGTTGGTGACCAGGCGCTCAGGACCTTCCAGAATGATGTCGGGAGCGGAGCCGCCCTGGATGGCGGCAGTCACGGCGGTATCACCGTTCTGATAGTCCAGGTACTCCACGTTCACCTTGATGTTGGGATAGACCTCGTTGAACTTGGCGACGACCTCTTCGGCCTTGGCGTTCTCGCCGCCCCAGCTGCCGACCGGGTAAGTCCACAGCTCGATGGTGACGTCTTCGGCGCCGGCGGGAGTGCTGGCGGCGGGGGCGCCGGTCTCGGGGGCCTTGCTCTCGGTGGCGGTGCCGCCGCCGCAGGCGGCCAGGCTGAGGGTCATACCGGCGGCCAGGGCAAGGGAAAGGATTCTGTTCCATTTCTTCATATGCTCGTTTCCTCCTCATTTTTGATAATTTTCGCTTTCGGGCGGAAATACCCGTTGTGAAGATTGTACAAGCAGAAACAGTATTTGTCAATAGCCTGAATGAAAAAATTTTTCTCATTTTGTCAAATTGCAATTTATTTTCATTCTTCGACCGATCCTCTCAGGCTGTCTCCGCTCCATTCCAAAAAAATCACAGATGCTTGTCGGAAAGCGCCAGCGCGATCCGTTCCTGAATCTTCTGTACCTTGTCCCCCTGCAGCAGGCACAGTTCCTGGTTCAGCGCATCCAGCAGGAAGAGCTGCGCCATGCGGGCCGCCACCGTTCCCAATTGGAGCGGTCCCTCTTTGGAGCCGCACTGGAGCACAATATCCGCGTAGACCGCAGCGGGAGATTTGGGAAAGCGGGTCACCAGCACCACGCCGGCCCCCCGTTCCTTTGCCCGCTTCAGCGTTTCCACCACGTCCCGGGTGGCTCCGGAGTAGGAGAAATAGAGTATGGCGTCCCGCTCGGTAAGCTGCGCGGTGGCAATGGCCTGCATATGGGCATCGGAAACCGGGAAAAAGTTTGGACAAGTGTTCGAAAAGAGATGAGCCGCCTCCTGGGCCATGATCATGGAGCCGCCCTGCCCCATGCACAGTACCTTGCCGGATCCATGGAGCAGCTTGGCCGCCCGGGCCATGGTCTTAGGCCGGATCAGCTTCCTGGTCTGGGCAATGGCGGCTATATCCGCGTCATAGAGCGTCTGATAGGGTCCATCCTCCCCATGCGGAGCCTCTCCCTCCCGGTCGGGCTCGCCCGGGCCCGATCCGGCGGTGGAGTTGGCCACCGCCAGCTTGAAGGCGCTGTACCCTTTGTAGCCCATACGCCGGCAGAAGCGGGAGATCGTGGCCTCCGCCACACCGCATTCCTCTGCCAGCTCGGAGATGGACATGAACTGTGTCTGCTTCTCATGGCCGACCACATAGTCGGCCACTTTCTTTTCCGCGCCGGTCAGCTGATAGTATTCATTGTCCAGACGCGCGAACACATTGCCCTGCGACATGCCGGATGATCACTTCCTTCCCGCTCCTGTTCCGTCTTTTTATTCCGCCAGCATCTGGCCCAGCATCTGGTCCACCATGGAGAGCATCCGGGGCAGATGGAAGGGGCCCTTGAAGGTGCTGCCCTTGGTGGAAGGCATGGTGGGCAGGCCGTCCCGGCGGAGATAGCCGTACCACTCGCCGTACTCCCGGTCGGAGAAGTGGACCTTGCAGTAGTCCAGAGTCTTCTCAAACCAGTCCAGATACTTCTCGTCTCCGGTATCCCGGAAGAGCATCAGGGAGGCGATGAGGATCTCGTCATGAGGCCACCACAGCTTCATGTCGTGCTCGTAGGCCTCGGGGGGCTTGCCCAGGCAGTCGGTAAAGTAGAGCAGTCCTCCGTACTCCTTGTCCCAACCGGCCTCGATGGCCCAGTCGAAGATCTGGGCGGCCTTCTTCACCAGCTCCTTGTCGCCGGTACGCTGGGCATGCTCCAACAGGAACCAGACGCCCTCGATGTCGTGGCCCGGGTTCACGATGCGGCCCTCGGTGTAGTTCAGGCGGGCGGTGCCGTCCTCGGCCACATTCTCCAGCACACACTTGAGCTCAGGGTGCACATGATAGCGGAAGATCTCGTCCACACACTGGTTGGCCCGCTCCTCATAGAGAGCCTTGCGCTCGGGATCCACACGCAGCATCACGCCGGTGACGTTGAGGATGATCATGGGGATGCCAAAGGCCCGGCCGGTACGGGTCTCGGGGATGGTCTTGGGGCCCAGACCGGTGGGATCGGCCATGCCGTGGTTCAGGTCCCAGTACAGGTCGTAAGCCCGGCGGGCCCGCTCCAGGTTCTCCTTCTCACCGGTAACGCCGTAGTACTCGGCGTTGGCCAGGGCGTAGAACGCCTCGGAGAAGCAGTAGCGGCGCTGGCGCAGGGGCTGGCCGTCCTCCGTCACGGTGAAGTACATCCGGCCGCCGGCGCTGTGGTTGATGCAGTGGGCCTCCAGGAAATCGATGCAGCTCTTGGAAGCGGCCAGCCACTCCTCCTTCACACCGTAGAGGTGGCACAGGTAGGAGAAGATCCAGCCGCAGCGGCCCTGCATCCACACGCTCTTGTCGGTGGAGTAGATCTCGCCCTTCCGGTCCAGACAGGTGTACACGCCGCCGTGCTCATGATCCATGCCGTTCTTCAGCCAGAAATTGATGCAGATGTCCAGCTCCTCGCTGATCCAGTCCTTGTGAGCCTGCAGGCGCGCTCTCATTGCAGTATCCATTTTCATTCCGCCTTCCTTTTATACGCATGATGTAAAATGGTAAACCGGTCGTCTGACGATACGGGCTTTCCGTACCGTCTCTATCATACCTTTGGAAGTAAGTTTCAGTCAATAGATTTTTTGAAATTATTTTTTACTTTTTCCCAAAAATCTCTTGACAGATTGAAAAAAACTGATAGCCTATAAGTGGACAAATTTGATCAGGAGATCAAAAATCCAGTCTGTGACCTGAACAAGGAGGAGGATTCCAATGAAACATCTTGGTATCGAGGTTTCTGTGCAAAATCTCCCGGAGCTGGACCCCAACTACATCCCGCTCTTTCCCTTTTACCAGTCCTTCCTGAAGGACGCGGAAAAGCCCCTGGACATCGCGGTGGAGCGTGCCGGCGGCCAGGTCGCCGTCTACCACACCAAGATCCACGGCACGCCTGACATGGCCGAGGCCGACCGCTACTATGTGGAGCGCATCATCAAGACCATGCTGTGGCTGTATGGCGGCTTCAAGGTCTACATCAGCGGCGATGACGCCATCTGTGACGATATGCGGAAGCTCTACTGTGCCGGCGGCCAGCAGGAATTTGACTGGGACTACATGGCCAACGTGTTCGAGCATCCCTTCGAGATCGTATCCTGCGACGCCGTTCCCGCGGAGAAGGGCGACCCCAAGGCCATCGGCCGCCATCTGGAGGGCTGCCGCATCGGCTTTGACGCCGGCGGAAGCGACCGCAAGGTGTCCGCCGTCATCGACGGTGAGCCCGTGTTCTCCGAAGAGGTGGTCTGGTTCCCCAAGACCAACTCCGATCCCGATTACCACTACGACGGCATCGTGGCTGCCCTCAAGTCCGCCGCCGCCCATATGCCCCGGGTGGACGCGGTGGGCGTGTCCTCCGCCGGCGTGTACATCAACAACCGCACCATGAACGCCTCCCTGTTCCTGAAGGTGCCCAAGGATCTCTTTGACGCCAAGGTCAAGGACATCTACATCCGCGCCATCACCGATACCTTCGGCAACGTGCCCTACGCCGTGTGCAACGACGGCGACGTGTCCGCTCTGGCCGGCGCCATGAACCTGGGCGAGAACAACGTGCTGGGCATCGCCATGGGCACCAGCGAGGCCGTTGGCTATGTGGACAGCGAGGGCCGCATCACCGGCTGGCTCAACGAGCTGGCCTTCGTACCTGTGGACGCCGCCCCCACCGCCATGCGGGACGAGTGGTCCGGCGATATCGGCTGCGGCGTGAAGTATTTCTCCCAGGACTCCGTCATCAAGCTGGCCCCCGCCGCCGGCATCGAGCTGGATGAGTCCCTCTCCCCCGCCGAGAAGCTGAAGGTGGTCCAGGGCCTGATGGCCCAGGACGACGACCGCGCCGCCGCTATCTACCGCTCCATCGGCGTCTATCTGGGCCACGCCCTGCGCCTGTACTATCATTTCTACGGCTTCAAGCACATTCTGCTGCTGGGCCGCGTCATGTCCGGCAAGGGCGGCGACATCATCCTGGCCGAGGCCAAGCGGGTCCTGGCCGAGGAGTATCCCGATGTGGCCGCCAAGATCAACCCCACCCTGCCCGACGAGAAGTCCCGCCGCGTGGGCCAGTCCGTGGCCGCCGCTTCCCTGCCCGAGTTCTAAGCGATACGCCCCAAAACGCCGCGAGGCACGGTCCCGGATGGGACCGTGCCTCGTTTTTTTGATCCGTTACTTCGGCGCCCCTCAGCGCAGATACCAGGGCCTGTCCTCTCCTTCTTCCATCCCGCCCTCGGGAGGGGTATAGCGCCGGAACACCCGCTCCAGCGGCAGGGAGCACACCAGTCCCGTCAGGGCCGGCATGAACAGGACGGGAAACAGGAATACCGCCGACACAAAAATGGACGCCGCCAGAATGACCGCCAGCAGCATGGTCACAGGCAGATGGCGCAGCGCCAGCTGGAATGCCGTCAGGAAAAGCCGCTTCGTCCCAAAGGAAAACCGAGACAGCAGCGGGAACAGGTAGCCCAGCGTCCCCAGCAGCAGCAGTACCACCACTCCATAGATCACCAGCATCAGCCGCCCGGCGGTACTGCCGGTACAGGCTGCCTGCCAGAGCACCTGTACCCCCTCCCAGGCTGCCGACGCCACCAGGGCACAGACGAGACTGGCCAGCGCCCCCACCTTGAAATTGGCCCGGAAGCTCTCCAGAAAATTCTTGAACGGGTAAGGCTCTTTCCGGCGGATACACTTGACCAGCACGTAGTACAGTGCGGCAGTGGCCGGCCCGATGGTGAAAACCGGGATGCACAGCACCGCCCAGATCAGGCTGAGCATGAACAGATTGAACAGCAGGTCTATGGTCTGAAAGAACCCGTTCTGGGGATTGAAGATCTGATTCCACACGGCGGACAGCCTCCCTCGGTGTGCTTGCGGAAATCGGAGCACTTTTGCCGGAAAGGACTCCGACGGTCAGACTCCGGTCCCCTGTCCGTATTGTACCCTATTTCCCCCGGAACGTCAAACGCCGCGGAGCATGCCCCGCGGCGTTTGAATTCGCCTCTTCCCTCACATCCACTAAGACGGAGTCGCTTTTTTTCAAAAGCACAAGTCATTATATCTTTATAAGAATCAAATGTCAACCGCCCACTTCCGCTCTTTCATGTGTATTTTTATTTGCTTTTTCTATATACTTATTTTCCCCTTCCCTTTTTCTGTCGAATTGAGTAAGATAAAAGTTACGGATCTTATCAGAGAGGACGCGGCAGAGTTATGAGGGACAAGCTGGGGATCATTACCGGGCGCTTTCAGGGGCTCCATCTGGGCCATATGGAATACTTGCTGGCGGGTGCCGAACGGTGCGGGCACCTGATCGTGGGCGTGACCAATTCCGCCCCCTGGGAGGAGGCTCCGGCCGAGCTCCAGGGCATGGCACGGGTAAAGCAGTCTTCCAATCCCTTCACCTTTTACGAGCGGATGGTGATGCTGCGGGACAGCCTGACCGAGGCCGGCCTGCCCCGGGAGAGCTTTGATATCGTCCCCTTCCCCATCGAACATCCCGAGCGCATCCTCAATTTTGTGCCCAGGGATGCCGTATGCTATGTGACCATCTACGACCAGTGGGGGGAGCACAAGCGCCAGGTCCTGTCGGACCTGGGCTTCCGTACCGAAGTCATGTGGGTGCGGGATGACAGTCAGCGGCTCACCAGTGGGACTGAGGTCCGCCGGCTCATGGCCCAGGGACTGCCCTGGGAGCATCTGGTGCCCCCCGCCGCCCGGCGCTTCATCCGGGAGCAGGGGCTGGACGCCCGGCTCCGGGCCGCTTTTTCCAAATAACGATCAACGCCCCGGGGACTGAGTTTGCGTCCCCGGGGCGCTTTTTTGCAACGCTCTCCCGCTACAGCGTCCGGAACACCTCTTCGGCGGCGGCAAGGGTGCGCTCCACATCGGCTTCGGTATGGGCTGCCGAGAGGAACATGGCCTCGAACTGGGCCGGAGCCAGATAGATCCCCCGCTCCAGCATACCGGCGAAGTACCGGGCGTACTTCCCCACGTCGCTGCCTTTGGCGTCCACAAAGGCAGTGACGGCGTCTGGTGTGAAGAAGGGGGCCAGCAGGCTGCCCACCTGGTTCACTGCCGCGTCCACGCCGGTCCGGGCGGCGATGGCCCGCAGGCCCTCCGCCAGGCGGGAAGCCAGGCCGTTGATGTGATCGTAGACCTCCGGGTGGTCCTTCAGGTAGCGCAGCTGGGCCAGGCCGGCGGCCATGGCCACCGGGTTGCCGCTGAGGGTGCCCGCCTGATAGACCGGTCCGCAGGGGGCCACCTCCTCCATCAGGGCACGGCTGGCGCAGTAGGCCCCCACCGGCATGCCGCCGCCGATGATCTTGCCGAAGGTGACGATGTCGGCCCGGACGCCGAAATATGCCTGCGCGCCTCCCAGCCCCAGGCGGAAGCCGGTGATGACCTCGTCAAAGACCAGCAGGGCCCCGTATTTGTCGCACAGCGCCCGCAATCCGGGCAGAAAGGCCGGCTCCGGCCCCACCACGCCCATGTTGGCAGCCACCGGCTCCACGATGACGCAGGCCACCTGACCGGGATTGGCCTCCAGCAGGCGCTCCACGCTGTTAAGGTCGTTGAACTGGGCGGTGAGGGTGTGCTTCACGATGTCCTCCGGTACCCCTGCCGAGCTGGGGCAGCCCCCCGCCAGGGCGGAGGAGCCGGCATTGACCAGCAGGCAGTCGCTGTGGCCATGGTAGCAGCCCTCGAACTTGATGATCTTGTCCCGTCCGGTGGCCCCCCGGGCCAGCCGGATGGCCGACATGACCGCCTCGGTGCCCGAGTTGACCATACGGACCATCTCGATGCCCGGCACCAGCTCCACCATGAGCTGGGCGATCTCCACCTCCCGCTGTGTGGGAGCACCGAAGCTCAGGCCGTCCTTTACCGCCCGCTCCACCGCCTCCCGGATGGCCGGGTGGTTGTGGCCCAGGATCATGGGGCCCCAGGAGCACACATAGTCCAGATACGCCCGGCCGTCCACATCCCAAAGATGGGCCCCGTCGGCCCGTGCGATGAACCGCGGGGACAGGTTCACCGCACGGAAGGCCCGCACCGGGGAATTGACGCCGCCCGGCATCACCTTTACAGCCTGTTCAAAGAGCTCCTCCGAGGTCATCAGCCGATCTCTCCCTTCCCCATGGCGTCGGCCAGCTCTTTGGCATAATAGGTAATGAGCATATCCGCGCCTGCCCGGAAGATGGACACCGCGCTCTCGCACATGACCCGGTGCTCGTCGATGAGCCCGGCGGCGGCCGCCGCCTTGATCATGGCGTACTCGCCGGACACCTGATAGGCGCACATGGGCAGGTCAAAGGCATCGGCGCACTCCCGCAGCACGTCCAGATAGGGCATGGCGGGCTTGACCATCAGGATATCGGCTCCCTCCTCCACGTCCAGGGCGCACTCCTTCCGGGCCTCCTTCCGGTTGTGGGGGTCCATCTGGTAGCCCCGCCGGTCCCCGAATGCGGGGGCCGAGCCCGCCGCCGCCCGGAAGGGGCCGTAGAACGCCGAGGCGTACTTGGCAGAGTAGGACAGGATGGGTACGCCGGTATAGCCGCCGTCATCCAGCGCCGCCCGGATGGCCGCCACCCGGCCGTCCATCATGTCGGAGGGCGCCACCATGTCGGCCCCCGCCCGGGCGTGGGAAAGGGCGGTTTTGGCCAGCAGCTCCAGGGTGGCGTCGTTGTCCACCTCATGGCCGCAGAGGGCCCCGCAGTGGCCGTGGTCGGTGTACTCGCACATGCATACGTCGGTGATGACGTAGAAGTCGGGGTATGCCGCCTTGATGGCCCGGATGGCCTCCTGCACCACACCGTGCTCGTCCCAGGCCGAAGAGCCCAGGGCGTCCTTGCGCTCCGGCAGGCCGAAGAGGATGCACCGGCCCACCCCGTGGTCCAGACACTCCTGCGCCGCCTGGGTCACGCAGTCCAGCCCGTAGTGGTACTGCCCCGCCAGGGACTCGATGGGCCGCTTTCCCCGAAGGGTCTCGTCCACAAAGATGGGATAGATCAGGCTGTCCGGGGACATGCGGGTCTCCCGGCATAGGCGGCGGATATTGTCATTGCCCCGCAGGCGGCGGGGCCGGATGGTCAGGTCCATGGAAATGGCCTCCTTTTGTTTTTCGTTTCTTCCCAAAGGCGCGGGGACGGTATGGCGGGCGCGCCGTCAGCCTTTCCCCGCCGCCGTGCAGGCCAGTTCGACCAGGGCATCGACGGTGGCCTCCCGGGCCACCTGCACCGGAATGCCGTACCGCCCGGCCTCGGCCGCTGTCTGCGCCCCGATGCACAATCCCACGACGCGGGACAGGTCGGCACCCTCCCCTGCCGCGGCCGCAAAGCCCCGGACGGTGGAAGCGCTGGTGAAGGTCACCCACACCCGCTTCTCCCGCTCCAGCAGTTCCCGCAGCTCTTCCCCGCCGTCACAGCGGCACACCGTGTCGTACAGCGGCACGTCAGCCACGATCATCCCGGCGGCCTTCAGCGTTTCGGGCAGTTCCCGGCCGCCCTGCCGGGCCCGGAGCAGCAGCGCCGCCCCGCCGGGCGGCAGCGCCTCCAGCAGTGCGCGGGCCAGGTGGGCGCCGTCGTACACCTCCGGCACCAGGTCGGCAGAGAGGCCGTATCCGTCCAGAGTGGCGGCGGTGCCCGGACCGATGGCCGCCAGCTTCATACTGTACAGGGCCCGCAGGTCCCGGCCCAGTCTTTTCAGCGCCCGGACGGCGGCGTGGACCCCCGCCGGGCTGGTAAAGGCCGCCCAGTCATAGGAGCAGGCCTCCAGCGCCGCCTGCAGGGGGCCCAGGTCATCACAATCCACCGTCTCGATGCAGGGGATCTCTCTTACGTCGGCCCCCAGCGCCCGCAGGCGGGACGAGAGGGCGCCAGAGCGGTCTTTGGGCCGGGTGACCACGATAGGCACGCCCTTGAGGGGCAGAGCGTCGTACCAGTCCAGCTCCTCCGCCAGGGCACACACGCCCCCCACGAGGATGACGGCGGGACTCTCCAGCTTTTCCTCCGCCGCCCGCTCAGGCAGATGGGCCAGGTCGGAGGAGATCCGCCGCTGCCGGGGGGTGGTCCCCCGCTCCACCACCGCGGCGGGGGTGGCCGGGTCCATGCCGGCCGCCCGCAGCCCGGCGCAGATCTCCCCCAGGGCAGACACGCCCATCAGGAACACCAGCGTACCCCCGGTACGGCACAGGGCGTCAAAATCCATATCCAAAGGCTGTCCCGCCCGGCGGTGGCCGGTGATGATGTGCAGCGAAGAGCAGAAGTCCCGGTGGGTCACCGGGATGCCCCCGTAAGCGGGAGCGGCAATGGCGGAGGTCACGCCGGGCACCACTTCAAAGGCCACGCCGTGCCGGGCCAGCAGTTCCAGCTCTTCCCCGCCCCGGCCGAAGAGGAAGGGATCGCCCCCCTTGAGGCGCACCACGTTTTTCCCCGCCAGTCCCCGTTCCAGAAGGATATGGCTGATCTCCTCCTGAGGCACAGGGTGACGGCCGGCGTGCTTGCCCACATCGATGCGCTCCGCCCCTTCCGGGATGAGGGCCAGGATAGCCGGGCTCACCAGCCGGTCGTACACCACCACCTGGGCTCCGGCCAGGGCTTCCCGCCCCTTGATGGTCATCAGCCCCGGATCGCCGGGCCCCGCCCCCACCAGGGTCACTTTACCCGCCATGGCGCTCCTCCTCTCTCAGCTTCCGGGCCAAGGTGCAGCCCAAGACCTCCGCCTCCTCCAGCGGGGCGGTCCCTTCTCCTGTTCGTCCCCCGGCGGTCATGCCCCGCAGGGTGATGGTTCCTTCCGCTACGGCGGCATAGGCCGCCGCCGGGGAGGAGCAGCCTCCGTCCAGCTCCCGCACGAAGGCACGCTCCGCCTTTGCGCATGCCTCGGCCTCCGGATCGTTGAGGGCGGAGAGCCAGGGCCAGCCGCTCCCGGCCCGCACCTGCACGGCCAGGATGCCCTGACCCGCCGCCGGGATCATCTCGTCTGTGGAAAAATACCGGCTGACGCGCCCGGTGAGGCCCAGCCGTTCCAGCCCGGCGGCGGCCAGCACCAGGGCCCCGTATTCCCCGCCGTCCAGCTTGCGCAGCCGGGTGAGCACATTGCCCCGCACCGGCTCCACCCGGACGCCCGGGAAAAGCCGCTCCAGCTGGAGCTTTCGCCGCTGGCTGGCGCAGCCCACCGGCCGGCTCAGATCCAGGGTATCGGTCCCCTCCGGCAGCACCAAGGCGTCCCGGGGGTCGGCCCGGCGGGAATAGGCCGCCACCGGCAGACCGGGGTGGGTCTCCATGGGCAGGTCCTTCAGGCTGTGAACGGTCAGGTCCACCCGTCCCTCCAGCAGGGCGGCGTCCAGCTCCTTGACGAAAAGGCCCTTGCCCCCCACCTGGTCCAGGGTGCGGTCCAGAATTTGATCGCCGGTGGTCTTCATGGTCACCAGCTCCAGTTCGATACCGGGCTGTGCCGCCCGGATGGCCTCCATCACCTGACGGGCCTGGATGACGGCCAGCCGGCTCTCCCGGCTGCCCACACGGATGACACTCATTCCAGCTCCTCCAGTACACGGCGTATTTTCTCGGCGGCTCTGGCCGTGGCCCGGTGGTCGCTGCCCCGGGAGACCACGCCCGCCGCCACATTCTTCCCCTCGCACACCGCCGGGAAATAGAAGGTGCACTCCTCCGGGCAGTCGGCCACGCTGACAGGGATGTGGCGCGCCCTTGCGTCCTCCCCCACCCGGCGGTTCACCTCCCGGTCGTCGGTGGCGGCCACGGCCAGCACCGCATCCCCAAGGTCACACTGCCGGTAGCGGCAGCACACGTGTTCCACGCCCTCCGGAAAGCCGGGACAGAGCTCCGGCGCCACCACCCGCACCCGGGCGCCGAAGCGCAGCAGCACGGCGGCACGGCGGGCCGCCACCGCTCCGCCGCCTATGACGGCCACATCGGCCCCGTTCAGGTCGACGAACAGTGGAAAATGAAAACCATTTCCCTCCATGATTGCCTCCTTTTATGCTCGGGTATGGGCCCGTATCTTCCCGGCACAGCGCTTCAGGTCCTCGGGCGTCAGACGGCTCTTCAGGCTGCCGGTCAGCAGTTCCACCGTCCGCCGTGCCGCCAGCTCGGCGCTCTCCTCCGCCGTCAGGCCCTCCACTCCGGCAGCCAGCACCCGCTCCGCCACCGCGTCCTTCAGCTCCTCGATGGCGGGCAGGCTGGCCCGGTAGCCCGCCCACTGGCGGAATTGCTCCATGGCGCCTGCCAGGATATGCTCCCCCTCCGGGGGCAGCGTGTGCTCCACACCGCTCCCCAGCGTATCGATGTTGTAGAGCGTCACGCCGGGCAGCTCCCCCACCTCCGGGTCCACGTCCCGGGGGATGGACAGGTCGGCCAGCCAGCGGGGCGGCCGCGCCACCGCCCGGAACTCCCGCCGGGTGACGGTATAGTGTGGGCTGGTGGTGGCCGACAGCAGCAGGTCCATGCCCTCCATGGCGGCGTAGCGGTCCTCATAGGGGGCCACCGCACACCCGGCGGGCACCACGGTCTCCCCGTGGCGGTAGCTGCGCAGAGTCACCGTCACGGCACAGCCCGCCTCCCGCAAAAGCCGGGCTGAGAGGCGGCCCATCTCGCCGTTTCCGATGACCAGGGCCCGGCGGCCCTCCAGTCCCCCGGCGTCCCTGCCCAGTACTTCTACCGCCCGGGCCGCCGCCGAAGGGGACACCCCGGAGAAGCGCACTTTGGTCCTGAGCTCCTTGCCCGCCGACACGGCGATGCGGAACCAGGTCTCCAGCACCGGGTCGGCGGCCCCGGCGGAGCGGGCCAGCACCAGTGCCTCCCGCACCTGGGAGAGGATCTGGTCCTCCCCCCAGATGCGGGAACGGAGCCCGGCGGCCACTTCCATCAGGTGGCGGGCCGCATCCTCTCCCCGCTCACTGCAGAAGGCCCCCTCAAAGAGGGCCGGATCAGCCCCCGCCGCCCGGCACAGCAGGCCCGGTCCGTCCGGGACAGTCCCCTCCTCGCAGGAGCAGTAGAGCTCGGTACGGTTGCAGGTGGACAGCAGGGCGCAGCCCAGGACCCCCGGCGTCCGGCTGATCCGGGCATCCAGCTCGGCCACCCGGCTCCGGGTAAAGGAGAGCTTCTCCCGCAGGGCGATGGGGGCCCGGCGGTCGCTGACGCCGCAGACATAGAGCTCCATACCGTCTCCTCCTCGTCTCTCTTGCGGCGGTCTTGTCCGCCGTTGTGTTACAGTATAATACTGATACCAGTATAACACGACCGCGGTGCTTTGACCGCTTTTTTCTCAACTCCGCTCCGCCGCCCGGGCATGTCCGGCGAAAAGCGCCCGGAAGGCAGGATACTCCCCCAATCCCCGGAACACGCACTCCACCTGATAGCCCGCGCCGGTCAGGCGGGTACGCCAGGAGTCCCCCTCACCGGCCATCTCTTTTTCGGCGTGTCTGCCCGCCGTCACCATAAAAGGCTGCAGCCGCACCCGGCGTATCCGGGGATGTGCCCGCAGACAGTCCATCACCTCATCCAGGGTGGGACGGCCCTCCATCGCGCCCAGAAAAGCCCGCTCCCAACCCAGGTCGTGCAGGGCGCGCTCTGTGAAGGCGTAGGCCGGGCTGGCAAAACGCTCTGAGCCGTGGCCCATAAAGACCAGCGCCTCATCCTCCGCCGGGGCCTCCAGCTCCCGGACCACCGCCCCGGCCGCGGCACGGCAGTCCTCCGCCGAGGCGAGCAGGGGCCTGCCCAGTGCAAAACGGCAAAACCGGCCGGCCCACGGCATCGTCCCGGCAGCGATCCCGTCATACTCACCGCCGTTCAGAATACAGACGGGCTGGACCAGCACGTCGTCGTATCCAGCCTCGTCCAGACGCTCCAGCACTCCGGAAAGGCTGTCGATATATACGCCGTCCCGCTGTTCCAGTCTGCGCCGGATGACACCGCTGGTGAAGGCCCGGAACACCTGCCGCTCCGGCAGGGCCTGGGCCAGGGCCGCTTCAACGGGAGCGATGCTCTTCTCCAGCGTATCAGGGCGGCTGGTGCCGAAAGACACCGCCAAAAGGGCTTTTTTCATCTCGCTTCCTCCGTGGCCAGCGCTCCCGCCGGCGGGACAGAAATTCCGTATCATGTCAGCGGCTGGTAAGCTTCCACCTCAATCTCATCAAAGGTGGCCATCTGGCCGTAGACGGCCAGCGCCATGTCCAGCAGGGGCATCACCGCCGCCGTGCCGGTCCCCTCTCCCAGGCACATATTGGCCCGCAGGAGGGGGACAAGGCCCAGCTCCCGCAGCATCCGCTCCCCCGCAGGCTCGGCAGAGACGTGGCTGGCCAACAGGTAGTCCCCCGCCGCCGGGCACAGCCGCACCGCGCACAGTGCGGCGGCGGCTGAAATGAATCCGTCCACCAGCACCGGGGTACGGCAGGCCGCACCTCCCAGGAACACGCCGGTAAGGCCGGCCAGGTCCAGTCCCCCTACCTTGGAGAGCACATCAACAGGATCGGCCGGGTCAGGCCGGTTCACCGCAATGGCCCGGCGGATGGCCTCCACCTTCCGGTCCAGTCCCCGGGATGAGAGCCCCGCCCCCCGGCCGGTAACGGTTCCGGGCTCCGTGCCCAGCAGCACCGCCGCCACGGCGGAAGAGGCCGTGGTGTTGCCAATGCCCATCTCACCGGTCCCCAGCAGGGTCATCCCCCGGCCGCACAGCTCCTTTGCCACCTGTATGCCGGTCTCAATGGCCCTGACACAGACCTCCCGGTCCATGGCGGGCCCTTTGGTCATGTTCCTGGTCCCCCGCATCAGGTTGTGCTGGAGGATATGCGCTCCCGCCACAGGGCGGGCCACACCGATGTCCACCGGCACCACCTCAGCATGGGCCTGGCGTGCCATGCAGCACACGCTGGACGCCCCTTTGGACATATTTTCAGTGACGATGGCGGTGACCTCCTGACCGGTCTGGGTCACGCCCTCAGCCACCACACCGTGGTCGGCGCACATGACCACGATGGCCCGACGGGACAGGTCCACGTCAGGGCTGCCCATCATGGCGGCCACCCGGACCACCGCGTCCTCCAGCAGGCCCAGGCTGTGAAGCGGCTTGGCGATGGCGTCCCACCGCCGGCGGCATGCCTCTGCCGCCGCCCGGTCGGCGGGGACGATGCCCGCCAACGTATCCCGCAGTAAACTCATGGCATCATTCCTTCTTTCTCTGTGCCCCATCAGGCCGTCTTATCTGTAAAGCAATATTACTTTCCTATTTATAAAACGCCTTGCCGGCAGGACGCTCCCGTTTCTCCCCCGCCTATTTTTTCCATAAAGGAAAATCGCTTTACAGTATATCAGCCGGCAAAAGTACCTCTTGCTGCAATATTATAACAATTCTCCGTCAGGCTGTAAAGCTGTCCGGACAGACAAAGCGCGGCCGGGGTTTGGCCCGCCGGGCGGCCGCGGTCAGGGTTTTTACACCCCGGCCCCAAAGTCCAAATTTCCCCGGGGGGGAATATTGTCGGGCTAGGGTGTCACCACGAA